>JAHIQV010000133.1 GCA_018903185.1 Gammaproteobacteria bacterium
CAACAGCACCACCCGGTCACCCGCGCGCACGCCCTGCGCATGCAGGTAGCCCGCCAGCCGCTCGGCCTGCGCCAGCAGTTCGCGGTAGCTGAGCTGCTGATCGAAGAACACCAGCGCCGGCTTGTCCGGGTAACGCTGCGCGCTCACCACCAGGTTGTGCCAGAGCGAGGTCACCGGCGGGCTGATGCGGTGCGGCAGGCGCTTCGGCCAAAAGCGGTGGTGGGGGCGCGGCTGAACTTGCTCGACCATCGGCGTGGCGTCTGCAGGGCTCATCGGTTTGTCTCCTGGTGCTTTTTTTTCCAGTGCGAGCATACGGGGCCGCGCTGCAAAAAGACAAGCAGCCATGTCGCGCCTGGGACCGCCGGGACACGATGTGGGTGGCACGGAACGTGCTGGTACCAAAGCACGGGTTTTGGCGTGGGACGGAGGCGATACCGTGATACCTTTTACGCATAGTTTTCCCACGTAAACCCCGATGCCATGGCTCCTGCAGCGGTAATACAGTCCTTCTGCGGGCCAGGTATGCCTCCTTGTGGTGCACATTGCCCGAGTCATCAACATTTAGACCAGAACGGAGTTACCGATGAAATTGAATGCCCTGAAATTGACCGTGGTGGGAATGGGCGCAGCAGCCGCCCTGATGAGCCTGCCCGCTCACGCTGGCAAGACGGTGGACGCCATCAAGGCGCGCGGCCAGCTGGTCTGCGGTGTCAACGTCGGCCTGGCGGGCTTCTCCGCCGCCGACAGCAACGGCAACTGGACGGGTCTGGACGTGGACTACTGCAAGGCCGTGGCCGCCGCCCTGCTGGGTGATCCCGCCAAAGTCAAGTGGGTGCCGCTCACGGCCCAGCAACGTTTCACCGCCCTGCAGTCCGGCGAGGTGGACATCCTCTCGCGCAACACCACCAACACCCTCTCGCGCGATGCCTCGCTGGGCCTGCACTTCGTCGGCGTGAACTACTACGACGGCCAGGGCTTCCTGGTCAACAAGGGCAAGATCACCAGCGCCAAGCAGCTCAAGGGCGCCACGGTGTGCGTGCAGTCCGGCACCACGACCGAGAAGAACCTGACCGACTTCTCGCGCGCCAACAAGCTCAACCTCAAGGCCGTGGTGTTTGAGAAGCTGGAAGCCTCCACCGGCGCCTACTTCGCCGGCCGCTGCCAGGCCTACACCACCGACGCCTCGGGCCTGGCCTCGATCCGGGCCAAAGAAGCCAAGGTGCCGGCCGACCACGTGATCCTGCCCGACCTGATCTCCAAAGAGCCGCTGGGCCCGATGATCCGCCGCGGCGATGACGACTTCTTCGCTGTCACCAAATGGGTGCTCAACGGCCTGATCGAAGCCGAGGAGTACGGCATCACCCAGGCCAATGTGGACGAGATGAAGAAGAGCACCGATCCGCAAGTGGGCCGCATGCTGGGTTCCACCGAAGACCTCGGCAAGCACCTCGGCCTGGACAAGGAATGGCTGGCCCGCTCGATCAAGGCCGTGGGCAACTACGGTGAGAGCTTCGAGCGCAACGTCGGCCCCAAGACCGCCATCAACCTGCCGCGCGGCAAGAACAACCTCTGGAGCGCAGGCGGCTTCATGTACGCAGCCCCGCTGCGCTGATCCAGCTCCCCCGGCACTTGGCCGTCGCAGGCACAAGTGTTCTATGAACTCCGTTTCGTAGGGCACTTGTGCCATTTTTTTAGCCCCTTCCTTCCTGGGAAACGACTCCATGTCCAATCAGTCCATGATTGAAGCTCGGCCGCTACCCGCCAAAAAAAGACGCTCGATTTCGTGGAACAGCCGCGAAGGCCGCAGCGTCATCTACCAGGTGGTGGCCATCGCCTCGGTGGCCACCCTCATCTGGCTGCTCGTGCGCAACACGCTGCGCAACATGCGCGAGCGCGGCATCCAGAGCGGTTACGACTTCATGGGCCAGCCCTTCGGTTTCGACGTCAGCGAAACCATGATCCCGTACGACGTGATGAGCACGTACTGGACGGCCTTCTCCATCGGCATGCTCAACACGCTCAAGGTTGCCCTGATCGGCATCGTGCTGGCCACGATCCTCGGCACGCTGATCGGCGTGGGGCGTTTTTCGCCCAACCTGCTGCTGCGCAAGATCTGCTACGGCTATGTCGAGTTCTTCCGCAACGTGCCGATCTACCTGCAGTTGCTGATCTGGTACATCGTCTTCACCGAAATCCTGCCCAGCTTCGAAGAAGCCTGGCAAGTCGGCCACTTCTACCTGAGCAAGGGCGGGTTCTCCTTCCCCTGGCCGATCTGGAAACTGGGGCAGACGCTCGCGCTCATCGGACTGCTGCTGGGCGCGGTGGGCGCCTGGCTGTATGCCCGCAAGGCCAGCAAACACTTTGACCTGACGGGTCAGCAGAAACCGGTGGTGCTGGTGTCGCTGGCACTGATCGTCGGCCTGGCGGTGCTGGGCTGGCTGGCGGGTGGTGCTCCCACCGGCTGGAGCCTGCCGGAGAAGGGCAATTTCCAGATCGAGGAAGGCGCCGCATTCAGCCCCGAGTTCCTCGCCCTGCTGCTGGGTCTGGTGCTCTACACCGCGTCGTTCATCGCCGAGATCGTGCGCTCGGGCATCGCGTCGGTCTCGCTGGGGCAGCACGAAGCCGCCGCCTCGCTGGGCCTGGGCAAGCGCCAGGCCATGCGCCTGGTCGTTCTGCCGCAGGCGCTGCGCGTGATCATCCCGCCGCTGACCAGCCAGTACCTGAACCTGACCAAGAACTCCTCGCTCGCGGTGGCCATCGGCTACCCCGATCTGGTCTCCATCGCCAACACCACGCTGAACCAGACCGGCCGCGCCATCGAAGCCCTCTCGATCGTGATGCTGGTCTACCTCACGCTGTCCCTCATCACCTCGGCGCTGATGAACTGGTTCAACGCCAGCGCAGCCATCCAGGAAAGGTAATGATGAAACACCCCCGCAGCGCTTCGCGCTACCCCCTCAAGGGGGCGACACCAGCCGTCCGGCAAGCCGGCCCGGCGGTGCCTCCCGGCTGGACCGTTTCACGCGATTCGGATCGCACTCCGGCTTGTTGGAGAACTGATATGCAGCAAACCTATCAACCCGTCGACGCACGCCCGATGCCGGGCCTGAGCACGGGCGTCGTCGCCTGGCTCAAGACCAACCTGTTTTCCAGTC
>JAHIQV010000134.1 GCA_018903185.1 Gammaproteobacteria bacterium
GGCGAGTGCGCCGAAGATGCGCCGCGCTTCGGCGGCGCTGGGGTAGGTCAGCGCCAGCATCGCGCCCTTGATGCCTTCGAACGGCACGCCCGGCGGCGTGTCACCGGCCATGAGGGCGAAGTCGGGGTGCACCAGGTGGGCGTGCATGATCCGGTCGGCGTGTTCGGGCGGCACCGGGTCGCCATCGGGCATCTGCGCGTAGGTGATGAGGGCTTCGACCTTGGCGTCGAGCACGCGCGCATAGAAGGCCATGGCCTCGGCGCAGTTGCCGTTGTAGGACAGGTAGGCGCACAGTTGCGTCATGTTGATCTCCTGATCAGGGGTGGAGGAACCCCGGGCCGGGGTCCGGGTGCGTTCAAGGTCACGACGGACGGGCCGCCCCTGTTTCGACAGGCCCCGTCACCGGGCCGACGAACGGTTCGCGGCAGCGGCGCCGCCGGTCTCTCAGCCTCTCAGCGGATCTCTTCGATCGAAAAGCGCTTGTCGGTCACCAACGGCGTGATCAGGCCGTAGCCCTGGTTCTGCCAGTGCACGAGTTCGGTCATGGCCGACGGTGTGACCTCGATGAAAGGCTGCATGTCGGCCAGCGTGTACCCGAAGTCCTTCAACGCCAGGCCGCAGACCTTGAACTTCACGCCCTGCCCGGCGTAGTAGCGCATGCGCTGCACCACCTCTTCGTATTTCGCCTCGTTCTTCTTCGCCACCGTCACCAGCTCGGTGCCGTGCAGCAGCACGATCACGCTCATGTCGTCGTTGAAGAAGCTGTAGGGCGCCTCGGTCAGCGGGTTCACGAACGAGCGCAGCCAGTACAGCGCCGCGCCCATCTTGGCCGGGTTGTCGAGGTAGAAGTCGAACAGCACTTTCGGGTTTTTGTAAGGCGTCTGCACGAAGGTCGCCTGGGCCTGCGCGGGCCACGGGGCCAGCAGCGGCACTGCGCCCAGGCAGGCGGCCAGCACGGCGTGGGGCCAGAGGCGGGTGATGGGGGCGGTGTACATGGGGTGGTCTCCTGGAGTGTTGAACACACAGTCTTGCGCTACAGCCAGTATTCGGCGAGCCGCGCGGCCCATTCCTGCAGCCGCAGCAGGATCGAGCGGTGCTCCCACTGTTTCAGATCGATGGCGTTGGATTCGGCCAGGTCGCGGGCAAACATGGCGTCCAGCTGCGCCGAGAAATCGCGGCCCAGCACCGAGGCATTGATCTCGTCGTTGTGCAGGAAGCTGCGCCAGTCCAGGTTGGTGGAACCGACGGTGGACCACACGCCGTCGATGGAGGCGGTCTTCGCGTGCATGACGGCGCCCCGCCGTTCGTAGATGTGCACACCGGCGCGCAGCAGCGCGGCATAGTGCGAGCGACCGGCGTGGAACACCGCCCACGAGTCGGTGTGGCTGGGCAGGATCAGCTTCACATCGACACCGCGCTGCGCCGCAGCGGTCAGCGCCGCGATCAGCTGCGGATCGGGCACGAAATACGCAATCGTGAGGTAGATGCGCTGCTCGGCATGCTCGATCGCCGACAGCAAGGTGAGGTAGATCAGGCTGCGCGGATCGCCGGCGGCGCTGCCGATCGCACGCACGATGTTGATGCCCTGCGGTTCCAGCCGCGGGAAGGGTTGGCCGGTGGCCAGTGCCGGACCCTTTTGTTTGTGCCAGGTGTCCAGGAACAGTTTCTGGAACTCCGCCACCACCGGCCCCTCGATTTGCAGATGGGTGTCACGCCAGCCCGCATCGCCGGTGGCTTTGGGCCTGGTCAGGTGGATGGACGAGCCGCTGGAATAGGCTTCGCTGATGTTGATGCCGCCAATGAAGGCGATGCGGCCATCGACCACCAGCAACTTGCGGTGGTCGCGGTTGTTCAGCCGCCAGGCCTTCTGGTTGCTGGCCAGCGGATTGACGGGGTTGAATTCCAGCACCTGGATGCCGCCCGCGCGCAGGCGATCGAAAAACGCGCGGGGCGTGTTCAGGCAGCCCACGCTGTCGTAGATCAGGCGCACCGGGACGCCGGCCGCCTGCTTGGCCAGCAGCAGCTCGGCGAACTGCTGGCCCACCTCGTCGTCGGCAATGATGTAGGTTTCCAGGTGGATGTGGTCCCGGGCCTCGCGCATGACGGCAAACATGGCCGCGTAGGTGGCGGGACCGTCCTGCAGCAGCGTGAGCTTGTTGCCCAGCACCAGCGGGCTGTCGGCGTTGATCGCCTGTTCCACGGCCAGGTGTTTGTCGAGGATGTCGCTGTCGCCTGCGCTGCGTTCCAGCGACTGCACGATGGCCGCGCTCTTGCCGGCCGACACCTCGCCGCGGGCGTTCTCGAACGCCACCGCGGTCACGGGCTGATCGATCGGCTCCAGGGCCTCGGGCGACAGGCTGGTGCAACCGGTGGTGGTGAGCACACAGGCCACAGTCAGCGCGCCCAGCGCTGCGGCCTGCCAGCGGAGCCAGGTCGGGGTCGGAGCGCGGGGGAGGCGGGACATGCGCACGATTCTCGCGTGCCTGCTGCTCGGGCGTGCGACTTTTTTGCGTGCGGTCCGGAGATGGTACCACCAACAGGAATCGAACCTGTATCTAGCGCTTAGGAGGCACTCGTTCTATCCATTGAACTATGGCGGCAGCAGGGCGCATTGTAAAGGCGGTAGGCCCGGGAGGGCCTGGGTCAGACCGCCTGGTCTGCCGCTTCGCGGCCCAGCAGGCTGCTGTGGGTGGGCACCTGTTCGCCCAGGAAGTCGAGGAAACGTCGCACGGCGGGGGTGAGGCCGCGGCGCGAGGGAAAGACCGCATGCACGATACCCCGCGGCGGTTGCCAGTCGGGCAGCAGCCGGACCAGCCGGCCCTGGCGCAGGTCGTCTTCGCACATGTAGCTGGGCAGCCAGCACATGCCCGTGCCGGCGAGCGCGGCCAGGCGCAGCGTGAGCAGGTCGTCGGCCACGTAGCGCGGCGTGTGCTGCACAGTGGTTTCCCGCCCGTCCGGGCCGGTCAGGCGCACGCTGGCGCGGCCGTCGGTGGTCGACATGGCCATGCTGTCGAGCCGGCCCAGCTCTTCCAGCGTGGCGGGTGTGCCCTGCCGGGCCAGCAGCGCGGGGCTGGCCACCAGCACGGGCGCGTCGTCGCCCAGGCGCTTGATCACCAGGCTGCCGCTGTCGTCGAGCGTGGTGCGCACGCGCAGCGCCACGTCCACGCCTTCTTCCACCAGGTCGACCACGCGGTTGCTCACCAGCATCTCCACGCGCACCAGCGGGTAGCGCGCCAGGAATGCCGGCATCAGTTCGGCCAGCACGGTCTGCGCCAGCGTGACCGGGCAGGCCACGCGCAGGGTGCCGCGCGGCTCGGTCTGCACCTGGGCCACGGTGTCGGCCGCGGCCTGGGCCGATTCCCGCAACGCCTGGCAGTGGCGCAGGTAGGCCTCGCCGACCTCGGTGAGCGAGAGCTTGCGCGTGGTGCGCTGCAGCAGGCGCACACCGAGCTGCGCTTCCAGCCCGGCCACGCGGCGCGACAGCCGCGACTTGGGCAGGCCCAGCGCCCGGCCGGCCGCGGCGAAGCCGCCGCGTTCCACGACTTCGGCGAACAAGAGCATGTCGTTCAGGTCCTGCATGGTGCACCTCTCCGTTAATTGTCCTGATTATGGAACGATCAATATCAAATCTGGGGGCTTATCAGTGAATCGCCACGAAAGCACAATCAATTCACCGCCACGCCACGTGGCTCACCCCTTTCAGGAGATCACCATGCAACTGCTGCACATCGATTCCGCCATCACCGGCGAACAGTCCGTTTCCCGCCAGCTCACCGCCCAAACCGTGGCCGCCTGGGTGGCCACCCACCCCGGCACCCAGGTGCAGCACCTGGACCTGGCCGCCGCCGTGGTGCCCCACCTGGGCGCCGACGCGCTGGGTTTCCGCACCGGTCAAGCCGCCGAAACCGCGATCCAGCGGGAAGAAAACGCGCTGTCCGAAGCGCTGGTGAGCCAGTTCCTGGCCGCCGACGTGA
>JAHIQV010000135.1 GCA_018903185.1 Gammaproteobacteria bacterium
GCAGCGACCCCGAGAAGCGCTGCACCTGGTCAGCCAGCTGGCCGTAGGTGAGCGTGCCCGCGTCGTCGATCAGCGCGGTCTTGCCGGCGCGGCCGGCGTTGAGTGCGATCAGGTGGCGCGCGAAATTGAAGCGTTCGGGTGGGGCGGCGGTTTCGTGGGGCATGTCTGTCTCCTGTTTGTACTGCTGCAAAAGCGCCGTTCGGGCTGAGCCTGTCGAAGGGCTCAGGGCGAACGGGTGCTCAGGGCTTGAATGGTGTGCCGGAAGTCGCCAGCACGTCCAGTGCCGCCGTGCTGCCCTGCACCGCGCTGCGGCGGTGGTAGAAGCCCAGCGCGCGCAAACCGCCGAGTTCTTCGCCGCCCCCGGCGCGGCCCGGGCCACCGTGCAGGCTCATGGGCATCACGTTGCCGTGGCCACTCTGCGCTGCGGCCACGTCGGGCGAAATGGCGTGCACGCGGCCATGGCTGGAGCCCAGCTCGGCGGCGGCGTGTGCGATGAAGGCCGGGTCGCTGCTGTAGACCGAACTCACCAGCGAGCCTTCGCCTCGGCGGATCAGCTCCAGCGCCTGCTCCAGGCTGTCGTAGGCCATGAGCGTGGCCACGGGGCCGAACACCTCGACCTCGTGCAGCACCTTCGCTTGTGTCGGCTGGCGGTGACCCAGCAGCACCGGCGCCACGCAGGCGGCCACGGCCGGGTCGGCGTCCACCAGCGCGGTGGCGCTGCCGTCGAACAGCACCTCGGCTTCGGTCTTCAGGTGGGCGATGCCGGCGATCACGCTGTCGAATTGTTCTCGGCTCACCAGCGCGCCCATGCGCGTGGTCTCGTTGCGCGGGTTGCCCACGGTGGTCTTGCCCAGCTTGGCGCCGATGGCCTGGGCGGTGGCGTCGTACAGCGCGCGCGGCACGAAGATGCGGCGGATGGCGGTGCACTTCTGGCCGCTCTTGACTGTCATCTCGCGCACGACCTCGCTCACCAGCAGGTTGAAGGCTTCGTCGCCCGCGGCGGCGGCCGGGTCGAGCAGGGCGCTGTTCAGGCTGTCGGCCTCGATGTTGCAGCGCACCGAGCGCTGCGCCACGGCCGGGTGGCTGCGGATGATGCGCGCGGTTTCGGCCGAGCCGGTGAAGCTCACCACGTCAAAGGGGCCGAGCTGGTCCATCAGGCCGGCGGACGAGCCGCACACCACCGAGAGCGCGCCCGCGGGCAGGATGCCGGCGTCCACCACGTCCTTCACCATGCGCTGGGTCAGCCAGGCGGTGGCGGTGGCGGGTTTGATGATCACCGGCACGCCCGAGAGCAGGGCCGGCGCGGCCTTTTCCCACAGGCCCCAGCTCGGGAAGTTGAAGGCGTTGATGAACAGCGCCACGCCGCGCGTGGGGCTCAGGATGTGCTGGGTCTGGAACACCGGGTCCTTGGCCATTCGGATGCGCTCGCCGTCGAGCAGCCGCTTCGCGTCGCCCAGGGCATCACCCTGCTTGGCGAAGTAGCCCAGGGTGAAGATGCCGCCGTCGATGTCCACCGCCGAGTCCTTGGTGGTGGTGCCGCAGTTGGCGGTGGCGATCTCGTAATAGGCGTCGCGGTTGGCCTGCAATACCTTGACGATCTCGCCCAGCAGCGCGGCGCGTTGCTTGTAAGTGAGTGCTCGCAGGGCGGCGCCGCCCTGTTCGCGCGCGAAGGCAAAACCTTCGGCCAGGTCCAGCCCGGCGCTGCTCACGCGCACCAGCGGCGTGCCCAGCACCGGGTCGAGCAGGGTGGCGCCGTTGCCGGAGCCGTCTTGCCAGCGGCCGGCGAGGAAATTGGGAAGCAGGGGCGTTGTGGTCATGTCGGGACTCGGGTGGGTTGATCAACAGGGCTGGTCGGCGCGCGGGATTGGCGCTATAAATGCACTATTCTGCGTCTTTGGGTTCATGCATTAAAGTGCATGTTTGTCCAGAAAGCAAGCCCCCGCAGGGATAACCCTTAAATCACCGATGCCCATGAAAGAACCGGTCGCCCTTGATCTTGTGCC
>JAHIQV010000014.1 GCA_018903185.1 Gammaproteobacteria bacterium
CGAACACTTCGTTGCCCAGGCGCTCGGCCACGGGAATGAAGATCTCGTTGGTTTCGTTGCGCTTCTGGTAGTCCACATCGCTCAGCTCTTCGAAGCGTGCCAGACGCGCCTTGCTCTTGGCCTGGCGGCCCTTGGGGTTCTGGCGCACCCACTCCAGTTCCTTCTTCATGGCCTTGGTGCGCGCGTCTTCGGTGCGCTGCTCCTGCTCCAGGCGGGCTTCTTTCTGCTCCAGCCAGGTGGAGTAATTGCCCTTGTAGGGAATGCCGTGGCCGCGGTCGAGTTCGAGAATCCACTCGGCCGCGTTGTCCAGGAAGTAGCGGTCGTGGGTGATGGCGACCACGGTGCCCGGGAAGCGCTTGAGGAACTGCTCCAGCCACTCGACCGACTCGGCGTCCAGGTGGTTGGTGGGTTCGTCGAGCAGCAGCATGTCGGGCTTGGATAGCAGCATGCAGCACAGGGCCACTCGGCGTTTTTCACCGCCGGAGAGCAGGCCGATCCTGGCTTCCCAGGGCGGCAGGCGCAGCGCGTCGGCGGCGATTTCGAGCTGGTGTTCGCTGTCGGTGCCGGCGGTGGAGATGATGGCTTCGAGCTGGGCCTGTTCGGCCGCCAGGGCGTCGAAGTCGGCATCTTCTTCGGCGTAGGCCGCGTACACCTCTTCGAGGCGCTTCTGCGCCGCGCGCACGCCGCTCATGCTGGCCTCGACCGCTTCGCGCACGGTCTGCTCGGGGTCAAGCTTGGGTTCCTGGGGCAGGTAGCCGATGCGGATGCCCGGCATGGGTATGGCTTCGCCTTCGATTTCCTTGTCGATGCCGGCCATGATCTTCAGCAGCGTCGATTTGCCCGAGCCGTTGGTGCCGAGCACGCCGATCTTCGCGCCGGGAAAGAAGGACAGCGAGATGTCCTTGAGAATCTGGCGCTTGGGCGGCACGATTTTGCCGACCTTGTTCATGGAAAAGACGTATTGAGCCATTGCTGTCCTGTCGCTGGAGACGGTCTGAGAAAAGTCTTCGATTATCGCCGGCCCGTCAACTTTCATCCAGATCGTCGGGCAAGGGCCTGTTGACCAGTTCCTGCAGCGATGCGGGCAATACACCCGCACCCAGCCATTCGGGCAGGCGTTCGGGCAAATCCCAGCGGGCCTGCCCGAGCACCATCACCAGCCCCTGAAACCACAGGTGCATGCCTTTGCGGCTCAAACGCAGGACCAGCGGGCCCGTTTCGGTGTCAAACGTCATCACGACCGACTGGCTGTCTGTGCGCGTGGTGATCCGGGTGCAGAGGCGCTCCTGGGCACCGCTCTGCTCGCCGGGCAACACACGACCCGAGCGGATCTGCGCCGGGCGCTGGCCGGGCGCGACCTCGTTCAGTGACAGATCGTGCTCGATGGCGGCCCGGGTTGCCGCCGTCGCCCCACCCTGCTCGCCCGGCGTGGCCGCCTCGAAGGCCTTGAGCACCGGCCCCACGATGTTGGCGACCATGCGACGCGTGAGCCAGACCATGGCGTCCTGCTCGTGCACACGCATCCAGATGCGGTCCTGGGTCGCGCTGAAGCCGAAGGTGGTGGTGGTCAATCTGCTGCCCCGGTGCATGAAACGATCAAGCGGCATCATGCCCCGGCGCCGGCCCGGGCACGCCTTGGGCCGTCGCGCAAGGCATCGGCCGACCCAGTGTGGTCAACGCCAGAGCAGCCCGCCGCACGCCGTGGCCGACTCCATGCGACAATACACGCTGTTGGGCACTTCAGTAGGCCCGGCACCAGCACAATGCTGGGGGTGTGCACCAGCCACTGGCCGCCACCCACCTTGTGAATCCATCAGCCCCAGACTGACCGGTCGCAGCCCTCTCACTCAGAGGACGGCAACCGGAGTGGCCGATGCCCCCAGCGCCCTGGACGGGCGCCTCACCTCTAATGAACTTCGAAGAACTGAACCTGGCCCCGGCCATTGTCCAAGCTGTGCGCGAGCACGGTTACGAAACCCCCACCCCCATCCAGGCCGAGGCGATCCCCGCCGTGCTGGCCGGGCGCGATCTGCTCGGCGGTGCCCAGACCGGCACCGGCAAGACCGCCGCCTTCACCCTGCCCATGCTGCACCGCCTGAGCGTCGGCGAACGCGCCAAGAGCAAATTCGGCGGCGTGGCCATCCGCGCCCTGGTGCTCACGCCCACCCGTGAGCTGGCCGCCCAGGTCGAAGAGTCCGTGCGCGTCTATGGCAAACACACCTCGCTGACCTCCACCGTCGTGTTCGGCGGCGTCGGCATGAACCCGCAGATCAACGCCATGAAGCGTGGCGTGGACATCCTCGTGGCCACGCCCGGCCGCCTGCTCGACCTGCAGCAACAGGGTTTCCTGGACCTCTCCGGTGTGCAGATGCTGGTGCTGGACGAAGCCGACCGCATGCTCGACATGGGCTTCATCCACGACGTGAAGAAGATCCTGGCCCTGGTGCCGAAAGAAAAGCAGAGCCTGCTGTTCTCGGCCACCTTCAGCGACGAAATCCGCGACCTGGCCAACAACCTGCTCAAGGACCCGCTGAGCATCCAGGTGACCCCGCGCAACACCACGGTTCAGCGCATCACCCAGGTGATCCACCCGGTGGGCCGCGGCAAGAAGAAGCAACTGCTGGTCCACATCATCAACGAGCACAACTGGAGCCAGGTGCTGGTGTTCACCCGCACCAAATTCGGCGCCAACAACGTGGCCGAGTTCCTGACCAAAAACGGCATCCAGGCCATGGCGCTGCACGGCAACAAGAGCCAGGGTGCCCGCACCCAGGCGCTGGCCGGCTTCAAGAGCGGCGACATCCGCGCCCTGGTGGCGACCGACATCGCGGCGCGCGGCATCGACATCGACGAGCTGCCGCACGTGGTGAACTACGAGATTCCGAACGTCAGCGAAGACTACGTGCACCGCATCGGCCGCACCGGCCGCGCGGGCAAGAGCGGTGAAGCCATCAACCTCGTGAGCCTGGACGAAGAGGGCTTCATGATGGACATCGAGCGCTTCACCAAGCAGCAGATCCCGGTGCAGATCTTCCCCGAATTCATGCCCGAGCCGGGTGAGAAGGCCGAGCCCATCGCCATGGGCCGCCAGACCATCTGGGGCGGCGCCGGCAAGCCGCCGAGCCGCGACGTGATGGCGGCTGCCGCCAAGGCCGCACGCACCGAAATGCTGCAGCGCGTGCGTGAGAAAAAAGCAACCGACGCACCGCAAGGCGCCCGCGGCAATGGCGGTGGCCAGCGCCAGCGCCCTGCCGCACAAGGTGAAGGCCAGCCGCGTGGCGAAGGTGCCCGCGACGGTCAACGCGCCGACGGCCGCCGCAATGCCGGCCCCGGCCGCAACGGCCCGGCCAACGGTCCCCGCAACGGCCCGCCGCGCAGCGGTGGCAACGCACCGCGCAATGCCGAGCGCGCCGACCGTGGACCCCGTGAGGACCGTGGCCCGCGCGAAGATCGTGGTGATGGCAGCGAGCGCCAGCCCGGTCCGAACGCCCACCTGGGCAGCCTGCGCATCCGCGAGCCGCGCGCACGCGCCGCGGCGCCGGGTGGTCAGCCCGATCCGCTGCGCACCAGCATCGATTCGATCGGTGGACGCGGTCGTGGCAACGGTGGCGGTGGTGGCAATGGCAACCGCGGTGGCCGCGGCGGCCCGGGCCGTGGCGATGGCCCGCGCGGTGGTGGCCCGGCCGATCCGCTGCGCACCAGCTTCGGTCGCATCCGCTGATAGCGAGCTTCTACCCCCGCCCTGAACATCGCGTTCAGGGCCCCCATCACAGCGGACTTCGGTCCGCTGTTTTGTTTTGGAGATTCAGGTCGCTCAGACGGTCAGCGCAGGCGCTGCTTCGCCACCGCCGTAATCCACACCCGCGTGCAGATCGCCCCCCGCGCTCACCGCGACCGCGCAGTACTTGAACTCCGGAATTTTCCCGAACGGGTCGAGCGCAGGGTTGGTCAGCAGGTTGGCCGCCGCTTCGGCGTAGGCGAAGGGGATGAACACCGTGCC
>JAHIQV010000136.1 GCA_018903185.1 Gammaproteobacteria bacterium
CGGCGTTCTGGATCCAGGTGGGCGTGCCGGCGGCGATCTTGCCGAAGATCCAGCCGCTGTCTTTCACCAGCGTCATGGACTCACCGCCGAGGGCGCCCAGCAGCGGCACCGTCATCACCAGCGGGATCACGATCTGCATCGTCGTCACGCCGAAGTTGCCCAGGCCGGCGTTCAGGCCCAGCGCCGTGCCCTGCAGCCGCTTGGGGAAGAAGGTGCTGATGTTGGACATGGAGGACGCAAAGTTGCCACCGCCCACGCCCGACCACAGCGCCAGCAGCTGGAACACCCACAGCGGCCACTCGGGGTGCTGCAGCGCCACGCCGGTGCCGATGGCCGGGGCCAGCAGCATGGCGGTGGTTAGGAAGATGGTGTTGCGACCACCGGCCAGGCGCACCAGGAAGGACGCCGGGATGCGCATGGTGGCGCCAGCGATGCCCGAGATGGCGGTCAGCGTGAAGAGTTCGGCCTGGGTGAAGGGAAAACCCAGGTTGAGCATCTGCACCGTGATGATGCCCCACATGCCCCAGACCGCGAAGCCGCAGAGCAGCGCGGGCACCGAGATCCAGAGGTTGCGGTAGGCGATTTTTTTGCCTCTGGTTTCCCAGAAACGCTCGTCCTCGGGCCGCCAGTCGGCGATGTCGGCCCCGTGGTCGCCGGCAGCGGCGCCCGAGGCAGACAGGTTGGCTTTGGTGTTCATGGTGGTGTGTGCCGACCGCGGGGGTCAGTTCTGAAGGGAAAAGGGTTTGGCGTCCGTGCCCATGACGGGGGTCTTGCGCACTTCGGTCCAGTACATCCAGATCAGCGAGACCCAGACCACGCCGTACATCAGCATGAAGGCGCTGGAGCGGATGCCGGTCAGGTCCATCAGCGCGCCGAACATGATGGGCAACACGAAACCGCCCATGCCGCCGGCCAGACCGACGATGCCGCTGATGGCGCCGATGTTTTTCGGGTAGTCGTCGCTGATGTACTTGAAGACGCTGGCCTTGCCGAAGGCCCAGGAAATGCCCAGGATGAACATCAGGCCGGTGAACATGTAGACATTGAGGCCGATGTGGAAGGTCTTGGGTCCGTCCACGGTCGTGACGGTGAAGTCGGTCTGCGGGTAGGACAACAGGAACAGGCAGATCCAGCTCACCCACATCACCCACCAGGTGACCTTGTGGGCGCCGAACTTGTCCGACAGGATGCCGCCGATGGCGCGCAGCACGCCGCCGGGCAGCGAGAACGCCGCGGCCAGCAGGGCGGCGACGCGGATGTCGAGGCCGAACTCGCCGACGTAGTACTGCACCATCCACAGGCTCAGCGCCACGTAGCCGCCGAACACGATGCTGTAGTACTGGCAGTACTTGATGACCTTGGGGTCCTTCAGCGACTTGAGCTGGTCCTTGAAGGTCACGTTGCTCGGCACCAGGTGCGCCGGGTCGCTGTGGCTGAAGAGCCAGAACAGGATCACCGTGCCCAGCATGATGGCCGCGTAGACCTGCGGCACCATGGTCCAGCCAAAGGCCACCAGCAGCACCGGCGCGACGAACTTGTTGACCGCAGCGCCCGAGTTGCCGGCGCCGTACACGCCCATGGCCATGCCCTGGCGGTTTTTCGGAAACCAGCGCGCCACATAGGGCGTGCCGACCGAGAACGAGCCGCCGGCCAGGCCGACGAAGAGGCCGATGGTGAGGAAGTGCCAGTAGGCGGTGGCGTAGCTCATCATCCAGATCGCCGGCACGGTGAGCGCCATCAGGATGGTCATCACGATGCGGCCGCCGTAGCGGTCGGTCCAGATGCCCAGCGGCACGCGCACCAGCGAGCCGGTGAGCACCGGCGTGGCCATCAGCAGGCCGAACTGCGTGGAATTGAGGTCGAGCGCTTTCTTGATCGGGATGCCGATGACGCCAAACATCATCCACACCATGAAGCAGACGGTGAAAGCCAGCGTGCTGACGATCAGCACCGACCAGGCTTTCCGTTGATTGCGAAGTTCAGAGGCCATGTTCTTTCTCCTGAGGCATGACAGGAATGTCCGCTTTTCGCGCCCCGCCGAATATCCACCGATGGTGGCGCGAGCACAAGACAGAAGAACGATGGCCCGATGACCGGCATCGTCCGGAAGAACTACCCCGGGGCCGGAATCACCCGCGCTTGATGTGGATCAAGCGGATTTCAGGCCAGACCCCGGCTGGTCGCATAGACCGCAGCCTGTACCCGCGAACTCAGGCCCAGCTTGCGCAGGATGTGCTGCACGTGGATCTTCACCGTGGTTTCGGCAATATCGAGCGAGCGCGCGATCAGCTTGTTGCTGTCGCCACGCGCGATCAGCAGCAGGATTTCGCGCTCGCGCGGCGAGAGCAGGTCGGGCGAGGGGCCGTCGGGCCGGGGTGGCTCCAGCGGTGCCGGCGCGCTGCCGGCCGGGCGGGCGCGGAACACCGAAACCAGCTTGGTCAGCATCTGCGGGCTGATCACCGATTCGCCATCCAGCACCTTGACGATGGTCTCGCCCAGGTGATCGGATTCCACCGTCTTGAGCAGGTAACCGTCGGCACCGGCGCGCAAGGCGGCCGCGAGGTCGTCCTCGTTCTCGCTCACGGTGAGCATCAGGATGCGCGCCTGCGGTGCGGCGTCTTTCAACGCGGGTATCGCGTCCACGCCGCGCACACCAGGCAGGTGGTTGTCGAGCAGGATCACGTCGGGTTGGGGCGTCTGCGCCAGGCAGCGCAGGGCTTCGCCGATGTCACCCGCCTCACAGATCACCTGGAAGCGCTCGTCCTGCGACAGCAGGGCCCGCAGGCCGCGGCGAAACAGGTTGTGGTCGTCGACCAGCAGCAGCTGGATGCGGGGCGCGGGTGCATGGATCATGGGGCGGGCAGGGTCTCGGACAGTTCTTGCAGGTTCAGGCCCAGCGTGCCGATGCCAGGGGCGCTCACCGGGTACGGGGGCAGGATCAGGGTCACCGTGGTGCCCTGGCCGGGGCTGGACAGCAGCTCCACGCTGGCCCCGATGCGCTCGGCACGCTCGCGCATGATCTTCATGCCGACGTGGTTTTCGCTGCGCTGCTGCCGGGTGTCGAAGCCGGCGCCATTGTCGCGCACGACAAAGCGCCAGCGCGCGCCCTTGAACACGTCAAGGCTGACGTGGCTGGCGCCGGCGTGCTTGCGCACGTTGGACAGCGCTTCCTGCAGCACATGCAGCACCTGCACCTGCACGTCGGCCGGCAGCGGCAGGCCCTGCCCATCGAGCTGCAGGCGCGTGGGCAGACCGGTCTGGTGCTGGAACTTCTGCAGCGTTTCCTGCAGCGCGGCCTCGATGTCGTCGGTGTTGGTGCGGGTGCGGAAGTGCACCAGCAGCTCGCGCACGTCGTTGATGCTCTCCTTCAGGCCGGTATCGAGCTCGTCCAGCGTGGAACTCACCTGGTCGGGCTGCTGCTTCTGCAGCGCGCTGCGCAGCAGGCCGGCCTGGATTTTCAGGAACGCCAGCGACTGCGCGATCGAGTCGTGCAGCTCGCGCGCCAGCAGGGCGCGCTCCTCGCCCACCGCGGCCTCACGCTCCAGCGCCGCGGCGCGCAGGCCTTCGAGCGCGCTGGCCAGGTGGCTGGCGAGCGCATCGAGCAGTTCGGTCTCGTCGGCGTTGATCTGCACATCGCTGCGAAAGAACAGGTCGATCTCGCCGATCAGGCGCTGCTGCAGGCGCACCGGCACGCTCACCAGGCTCTCGTAGCCCGCGCGCGCGCAGTGCCGCATGGGGGCGGCGTCGTGGCTGAGGATGGGAATGACCCGGGTGCGGGCGTCGGGCCTGAGGTTGCCGCAGGCGCAGGCACCGGCCAGCAGGCTGCGCTCTTCCTCCTGCATCTCCTGCGGGAAACAGTCGGAGGCCAGCATCAGGTAACGCTGGTTGGCTTCGTCGGACCAGCGCACCGCCACCGCGTCGGCCTTCATGACCTGGCGCACGCGCTGCGAGAAGCCGCGCGAGAGTTCCTCGATGGTGTTGGCCTGGGCCAGAAAGGCGCTCACTTCGTACAGCGCTTCCAGACGGGCGCGCTGCGCCTCGATGCGCTGCGTCTTGGCCTGCACCTTGGCCTCCAGCCCCTCGTAGAGCGACTGCAGGGTGCTGGCCATGCGGTTGAAGCCGGCGGCCACCTGGCCAAACTCGTCCTGCGTGTCAACGTCGATGCGGGTGCCGAATTCGCCCGCTTCCACCTGCGCCAGCACCCTGCGCAGATGGGCCAGCGGGTTGATCACATAGAGGTACCCGGTGTAGAGCATGATCACCGCCCCGCCAATGGCCAGCGCCATCATCACGAACTGGAACAGGTTCAGGATGGCGGTGTAGCCCGAGAGCTGCTTCTCGATCACCAGCACGAAGCGGTCGATGGCGTCGACAAACTCGCCCGCGGCCTGCAGCGAGCGCGCCGCATCGGGCGGCAGCTCACCCAGCCACAGCGGGCGCTGGTTCTGCCAGAGCGCCTCGACAAGGACGAACTGCTGGGCCACCTCGTCATCCCAGGGCACGAACAGCGGACGGCTGGGGTCGCCGCTGCGCAGCAGGCCCAGGCTGCCGTCGAACTGGGACACCAGGGCCTGGACCTCGCTGGCCGGCAGCTGGGCCGCCACCGCGCTGTTGAGGCGCCAGGTCTGCATGCGCATGCGGCCGGCTTCGTTCACTGCCGCGGCACCGCCTTCGAGCTGCCAGGTCACCCACAGCGTGAGCCCGATCGAAGCCAGCGCGATGACCAGCAGGCTGGCGCCGATGCGGATCAGCTTGATCGAGAGCGAGACGGTGGATGGCATGACCGTAGGTTAGCGGCTTTGCACCGACCCCGATACCAGCCCGTTGCGCACCCGGTGCCGGAGACCCCGGCACGGGCAGGGGTTTGCACGGCGCCAGATCGTCAAACTAATATGCATCTAAAATGCATCTTTTCGTGCCATCGATGCCATGTCAAATACACGCGAACCGGCGGCCCAGCCGGTGTTCTTTCCCTTGCTGGACCAGCAGCAGAAGATCTACCCGCGCTCGGTGAGCGGGCGCTTTGCGCGCTGGCGCTGGGTGATGGTCTGGCTGACCCAGATCGTGTTCTATGGCCTGCCCTGGCTGCAATGGAATGGCCGCCAGGCGGTGCTGTTCAACCTGGAGGAGCGTCACTTCTATGTGTTCGGCCTGGTGCTGCAGCCGCAGGACTTCATCTACCTCGCCGCGCTGCTGGTGCTGTCGGCACTGGCGCTGTTTTTCGTCACCGCCATCGCCGGCCGCGTGTGGTGTGGCTACGCCTGTCCGCAGACCGTCTACACCGAGATTTTCCTCTGGGTCGAGCGGCACACCGAAGGCGACCGCAGCGCGCGCATGCGGCTGGACGCCCGGCCCTGGGGGCTGGAGAAGCTGCTGCGCAAGACCGGCAAGCAGGTGGCCTGGATCGCCATCGCGCTGTTCACCGGTTTCAGCTTCACCGGCTATTTCATTCCCATCCACAGCCTGGCCGAGCAGAGCCTGGCGCTGACGCTCACGCCCTGGGCCACGTTCTGGGTCTTCTTCTACGGCTTCGCCACCTACGGCAACGCCGGCTTCATGCGCGAGCAGGTGTGCAAATACATGTGCCCTTACGCGCGCTTCCAGAGCGCGCTGATCGACATGGATTCCATGGTCATCGCCTATGACACGAAGCGGGGCGAGAACCGTGGTGCGCGCTCGCGCAAGGCCGACCCCAAGGCGCTGGGTCTGGGCGACTGCGTCGACTGCACGCTGTGCGTGCAGGTGTGCCCGACCGGCATCGACATCCGAAACGGTTTGCAGAACGAATGCATCGCCTGCGCGGCCTGCATCGACGTCTGCGACGAGGTGATGGACAAGATGGGCTACGCGCCCGGCCTGATCCGCTACTCGTCGGGCAACGGTATCGAGCAGGGCTGGTCGGTTGCGCGCATGCTGCGGCGGGTCTGGCGCCCGCGCGTGTTGATCTACGCCGCGCTGCTGCTGGTGCTGGGCAGCGCCTTCGTCTGGAGCGTCGGGAACCGCAGCGACTACGGCGTGGCGCTCAGCCGCGACCGCGGCGCGCTGGCGCGCCAGACCGGCAACGGCGACGTGGAAAACACCTACCGGCTGCAGATCACCAACAGCCTGGAGCGACCGCGCGACTACATCACCCGGGTCACCGGTCTGGAGGGCCTGCGCCTGGACACGGCGGCCGAACTGTCGGTGGGCGCCAACGGCACCGCCAGCATGCCGGTGCGCCTGGTGCTGCCGCTCCCATGGGCACAGCGCCACAGTGGCCAGACACTGCCGGTGGCGATCGAGGTCCTGCCGGTGGACGGTCCAACCGAGCCAGCGCTCACCGTGCGCACGACCTTCGTCGTGCCGCGTCACTGAGCGGCTCAGCTCCTGAAGGCAGGCAAGCCCGGTACCAGCTGGATGCGGGCAGCGGATTTCGCGCCGCCGACAGCCGGCATGGGCGCAATCAGGTCGGCCAGCGTCACCCCGTCGAGCACCGCGAGGTAGCTGTCCATCGCCTGCCGCAGCGCGCCCTTGAGGCGGCAGTAGCCGTCGAGCCGGCAAGTGTTGTGCTCGCTGTCGAAACATTCAACCAGGGTGAAGTCGGTCTCGGTCTGGCGGATCACGTCGCCCAGCACGATCGCCTGCGCCGGCTTGAGCAGGCGCAGACCGCCGCCGCGACCGCGCGTGGTCTCCAGCAAACCCATGCTGGAGAGCGTCATCACGATCTTGGTCAGGTGGCTGCGCGAGATGCCATGGGCCTCGGCGATCTCGCTGATGGTGGCGGGTTTCACGCGTTGCGCGCAGGCGGCACAGTACATCAGCACCCGCAGGCTGTAGTCGCTCCAGTGGGTCAGTCGCATGCCGTGATCTCCTGGCGGCGGGGCATCGTTCTTCCGGATACCCCGTGTCGTTCTGAGGAAATATTCACCTCGTCTGAATTTTATCTTTTAATACATGCATTCACTGTGAATATTTAAGGAAGCCCCATGAACCACGCCGCCACCGTTGCCATCCCCACCACCGACCGCGCCCAGCAGGCCATTGGCCAGATCGCCGTCAACCTGCCGGGATCGACCGCGGTGTTCCGCCGCCTCAAGCTCGATTTCTGCTGCGGCGGCCAGGTGGCGCTGCAACAGGCCTGCGCCAGCAAGGGCCTGCCGCTGGACGCGGTGCTGGCCGAACTCGCGGAACTGGAGCGTCCGGACGAACTGCCCGCCACCGAATCGCCCGAGGCGCTGGTCGACCACATCCTCACGCGTTACCACGCGGTGCACCGCGAGCAACTGCCCGAGTTGATCCGCATGGCCCGTCGCGTGGAGGCCGTGCACCGCGAAAATCCGGATGTGCCGGTCGGACTGGCCGAATTGCTGGAGACCATGGAGGCCGAACTGCTGGGCCACATGGCGCTGGAAGAACAGGTGTTGTTCCCCCTGCTGCGCAGCGGTGGCCAGGGTGCGGACAGCGGGCCGATCCAGACCATGCGCGACGACCACACCGGCCACGGCGCGCAGCTCGAACGCCTGATGGCCCTCACCGACGACGCCAACCCGCCGCGCGGCGCGTGCAACACCTGGCGCGCCCTGTACGCCGGCATTGCGCAGCTGTCCGACGACCTGATCAACCACATCCACCTGGAAAACAACGTGCTGTTCCCGCAGTTCGAGGCCCAGGTGCAGACGGGCTGCGGATCGGCCTGTGGTTGCGCCTGACTTGCGCCAGATCAAGCCATGAGCCCCTTGACCCAGGTCAACGCCCGGGCCCCGGGCCGCTGATACCTTCGCGCCCGCCTGGCACCGGACTGTCCGCGGTGCCGCCTTCACGACCGTCCCTTCCATGGCCCTTGACCACACGCTAGAGAACCCCCACACCCTGGACCTGGTCTGCCCGGCCGGCAGCCTGCCCGCGCTCAAGGCTGCGGTGGACCACGGCGCCAACTGCGTCTACCTGGGCCTGCGCGACGCGACCAACGCGCGCAACTTCGCCGGCCTGAACTTCGACGACGCGGCCATCGCGACCGGCGTGGCCTACGCCCATGCGCGCGGCTGCCAGGTGTTCATGGCGCTCAACACCTACCCCCAGGCCGCGCAGCCGGAGCGCTGGCGCGAGGCGATGGACAAGGCGGTGAACCTGGGTGTGGACGCGGTGATCCTGGCCGACCCCGGCCTGATGCGCTACGCCACGCAGCGCCACCCGCGGCTGCGGCTGCACCTCTCGGTGCAGGGCTCAGCCACCAACCCCGAGGCGATCAACCTCTACCACCGCGAGTTCGGCATTTCGCGTGCCGTGCTGCCGCGCGTGCTCTCGCTCGACCAGGTGCGCCAGGTGGTGCAGAAGACGCCGGTGGAGATCGAGGTGTTCGGCTTCGGCAGCCTGTGCGTGATGGTCGAAGGGCGCTGCGCGCTCTCGTCCTACGTCACCGGCGAATCGCCCAACACGCACGGCGTGTGTTCGCCCGCCAAGGCGGTGCGCTGGCAGGAAACCCCGAAGGGTCTGGAGTCGCGCCTGAACGGCGTGCTGATCGACCGCTACGCCGCTGGCGAGAGCGCGGGCTACCCCACGCTGTGCAAGGGGCGTTTCGACGTCGAGGACGACACGAGCTACTACGCGATCGAAGAGCCCACCAGCCTCAACACGCTTTCGCTGTTGCCGCAGCTGCTGCAGATGGGCGTGCGCGCGATCAAGATCGAAGGCCGCCAGCGCAGCCCGGCCTACGTGGCCCAGGTCACGAAGGTCTGGCGCGAAGCCATCGACAGCTGCCAGGCCCAGCCCCAGCACTACACGCCCAGGAGCGCCTGGATGGCCTCGCTCGACCAGGTGGCCGAGGGTCAGCAGCACACGCTGGGCGCCTACCACCGGCCGTGGAAATGATGGCTCCCCCCTGCGCCGCTTCGCGGCTTCCCCCCAGGGGGACGCACCCAGTGGCCTGGCGAAGCCAGTTCCACGGGTGCCCTGGATGGTGCACGCGCTCCGGAGACAGAAAAGCCCCCCCTGCGCTGCTTCGCGGCTTCCCCCCAG
>JAHIQV010000137.1 GCA_018903185.1 Gammaproteobacteria bacterium
ACCTTTGAAGAATGCAGCCTGTTGCTGGGCCTGCACGCATCCCTCTCAGCCGGTTGCGACGGGGCGCGGTTGGCCGCCCAGGTGCGTGAGCACACGCTCACGGGTCTGGCCTTTGCCGCTGCCGTGCAACGCCTGGGCCAGCCGCTGGCGGTGTCGAGCCTGCTGCCATGGTCGCGCTGGGTCACGCCGCGCCAGCCCTCGGTGACCAACAAGCGCTTCGACACGCGTTTTTTTGTCGCCGCGGCGCCGGCTGGGCAGGACGCCGAACACTGCAGCTTCGAGGCCACCGAGGCGGTCTGGCTGTCACCGCGCGCCGGCCTGGAGCGCTACTGGGCGGGCGAGATCGACCTGGCGCCGCCGCAGATCATGAGCCTCTGCCAGCTCAGCCGGCTGGCCGATGTGGCCCAGGTGCAGGCCGCTGCGCGCAGCCGGCCGCCCGCGCTGATCGAGCCCGAACCCTTCGATCAAGACGGCTGCCGCGTGATCTGCTACCCCGGCGATCCGCGGCACAGCCGCCGGGAGCCGGTGTGGGACGGGCCGACCCGCCTGACCTACCGCAACCAGCGTTTCGAGGCCGAAGGCGGGTTGGCGGCATTGCTGGGCTGAGGTCTATCCGTTCAGCACACCGAACCGGTAACGCGTCTGCGCGCGGTAAGGCCGCTCGGCCGTGACGCGGTTGAACGGGAAACCCGGGCAGTTGGGGGCGTTGGGGAACTGCTGGGGTTCCAGGCAGAGCCCGCTGCGCGGCCCGTGGACCACACCCCGTTTGCCGATGTCGGCCGACCCACCTGTGCCGAGCTGGCCCGCGGTGTACACCTGCAGCACCGGTTCGGTGGTCCAGACCTCCAGCGTGCGGCCGCTGGCTTCGCTGTCGGCGCGGGCACACAGGCGCAGGCTGGTGGTGTGGGGGTCGGCGTCGATCACGTAGCTGTGGTCGATGTCGGGCAGGTTGCCCAGCGTCTGCGGGGTGCGCA
This sequence comes from Gammaproteobacteria bacterium, assembly GCA_018903185.1. Classification (GTDB taxonomy): domain Bacteria; phylum Pseudomonadota; class Gammaproteobacteria; order Burkholderiales; family Burkholderiaceae_C; genus Hydrogenophaga. The sequence continues at coordinate 975 of JAHIQV010000137.1, forward strand.
GGTCCAGCGGGTGGTCGCGCAGCGGCGTGCGCTCGCCGGTGGGGATGTTGTCGGCGTCGGTGGCGAGCAGCTGGCTGGCGCGCACTTCCAGCCGGTGGCCGTCGATGCGCGCATGGCCGGGGCCGTCGAGGTTGAAGAACGCATGGCAGGTGAAGCTCGCCGGCCCGTGGCCTTCGACCGCGGTGGCTACGTGTTCGATCACCAGCTCGTTGTGCTCGGTCAGCCGGTAGGTCAGGCGCAGGGCCAGCGTGCCGGGGAAACCGTCGTCCGCGGTGTCGAAGCGGTGTTGCAGTTCCAGCGTGTGGGCGTCGGTCTGGCGGGCCTCGAAGACGCGGTGGCGCGAGCCGCGCGGGCCGCCGTGGATGCAGTGCGGGCCGGCGTTGGCGACCAGCTGGTGCTCGTGACCGTCGAGCGTGAAGCGGGCCTGGGCGATGCGCCCGGCGTAGCGTCCGATGAAGGCGCCCATGGACGGCGCGCCCTGGAGCAGGTCGTCCAGGCTGTCGTAGCCCAGCGCCACATCACCCGGCACACCGTCGCGGTCGGGCACCACGATCTGCAGGATCCGGGCGCCCAGGTTGCAAACGGCCACAGCCATGCCGCGCTCGTTGTGAAGCAGGAAGAGCGCCGTAGATCGGCCATCGAACCCGCCCTCAAAACGGGCCGGTTCGAGCAGGCCGGGGAGCGTTTCGGCGTCCATGACAGTTCAGAGGCGGTCCAGTCGGTTCAGGTGACGGGTGCCGGGTTGAACAACACCAGGGCGTTGTGCAGCTTCCAGTGTTCGGCCCATGTTTTTTTACCACTGGCGACGGCCAGCAGCAGCTGGAACAGCTCGGTCCCCACGTCCTCGATAGTGGCTTCTCCGCTGGCGATGCGCCCGGCGTTGACGTCCATCAGGTCGTGCCAGCGGCGCGCCAGGTCGTCGCGTGTGGCGACCTTGATCACCGGGCATTCGGCCAGACCGTAGGGTGTGCCGCGGCCGGTGGTGAAGACGTGCAGGTTCATGCCGGCCGCGAGCTGCAGCGTGCCGCAGATGAAGTCGCTCGCCGGCGTGGCGGCGAAGATCAGGCCCTTCTGCTTGACCTTTTCACCGGGCGCGATCACGCCGTGGATCGGGCCGGTGCCGCTCTTGACGATGGAGCCCATGGCCTTCTCGACGATGTTGGACAGGCCGCCCTTCTTGTTGCCGGGCGTGGTGTTGGCGCTGCGGTCCACCAGGCCCTTGTTGAGGTAGGCGTCGTACCAGGCCATCTCGCGCACCATGGCATCGGCCACGTCGGGGCTGGCCGCGCGCGTGGTCAGCAGGTCGATGCCGTCGCGCACCTCGGTCACTTCCGAGAACATCACGGTGGCGCCGGCGCGCACCAGCAGGTCGGTGGCGTAGCCCACGGCCGGGTTCGCGGTAACGCCGGAAAACGCGTCGCTGCCGCCACACTGCACGCCCACCACCAGGTCCGACGCCGGGCAGGAGGTGCGCTGGCGCCGGTTCAGACGTTCCAGGTGCACGCGCGCCTGCCGGAGAATGGAATCGATCATGGACATGAAGCCGACGTGGGCGTCGTCCTGCAGCGTGACCACGTCGAGTGCGCTGCCTCTTTCGTCCGTGATCGGTATCGAGCCTGGCGGCAGCAGGCGCTCGGGCTGCAGCTTCTCGCAGCCCAGGCTGAGCACCATGACCTCGCCGCCGAAGTTGGGGTTGCTCGAGATGTTGCGCAGCGTTCGGATGGGGATGATCGCGTCGGGCGCGTCAATCGCCACGCCGCAGCCGTAGGTGTGTTCCAGGCCGACCACGCCGTCCACGTTCGGATAGAGCGGCAGCAACTCGGTTCGGATGCGTTCGACCGCGAAGTCGAGCACGCCGGCCACGCACTGCACGGTGGTGGTGATGGCCAGCAGGTTGCGCGTGCCCACGCTGCCGTCGGTATTGCGGTAGCCCTGGAAGGTGTGGCCTTCCAGAGGTGGCAGCTCGGCCGGCGGATTGGACGCCGGCAGGCCTTCGAGCGAACGCGCCGCCGGCATCACCAGCCGCTGCTCGTTGATCCATCCGCCGGCTGGAATGGCCACGCCGGTGTGACCGATGACCACGTTGTAGCGCCGCACGGCGGTGCCCGCGGGCAGGTCCACCAGCGCCACCTTGTGACCCTGGGGCACAGCCTCCACCAGCACCGGCCCGTCCGCCAGCGCGGCGCCAGGCTTCAGACCACCGTCGTTGACGACGATGGCCACGTTGTCCGCCGGGTGCATGCGGATGCCGCGCGGTACAGGAGAGGAGAGGCTACTCATGAAAAGAGGAATATCACGAAAGAGAGGAAGAAAGCCGCTGGTGGACAAATGACATCGCAAAGGGAGGGGTAGCCCAACCCAGGGCGCCGCGGAACCGGCTTTGCCGGGCCGCCAGCGCCGCCCCCCCCGGGGGGTGACGCCGCAGGCGGCGCGGGGGGTAGACCGTCCCCGCGGCGGGGGTGGGTCAAATCAATCTGCTTTGATGTTCCGGCTCGTGATCAGTTTCTGCCAGCGCGCGTATTCCGACGCCTGGAACGCCGCGAACTGCTCGGGCGTGTTGAGCACCACCTCGAAGCCCAGCTCCAGCAGCTTCGGCGTCACGGCGGGGTCGTTGATGCTCGCCAAGATGGCGTCGTGGAGGCGCTTCTTCACGTCAGCGGGCAGGCCCCTGGGCGCGGCCACGGCTTGCCAGGACTGCACGTTGGCGTCTTTCACGCCGCTTTCTTCCAGCGTGGGCACATCGGGCAGCAGCGGCGAGCGCTTGGCGCTGGTGATGGCCAGGGCGCGCAGCTTGCCGGCCTTGATCTGCGGCATGGCGGTGTTGATGTTCATGAACGACGACTCCACCTGGTTGCCCAGCAGGTCGCTCATCACCGGGCCGCCGCCTTTGTAGGGCACGTGCACGCCGCTGGTGCCCGTCTGTTGCCAGAAGAGTTCGGCGGTGAGGTGGTCGCTGCTGCCGTTGCCGGACGATGCGAAGCTCATCTTGCCCGGGTTGGCCTTCTGGTAGGCGATCACTTCGGCGACCGATTGGCGCGCCGAGGCGGCGGGCACCACCAGCACGTTGGGCGCCTGCACGACCACCGTGATCGGGTCCAGGTCCTTGAGCGCGTCGTAGGTGACCTTGAACAGGTGCGGCGCGATCACGAAGGGGCCGAGCGAGGAGACGAACAGCGTGTGGCCGTCGGCCGGCGCGCGCGCGATGTAGGTGGCGCCGATGGTGCCGGTGGCGCCGGCCTTGTTATCCACGACCACGGTGGCGCCGCCGAGCTTCTCGCCCATCTTGCCCGACAGCGTGCGCGCGATCAGGTCGGTGGAGCCGCCGGGCGGGAAGGGCACGACGAGGGTGATGGGCTTGTCGGGCCAGGCGAAGGCGCTGAGGCTGGTGGTCGCGGCCACGAGCAGGGTGATGAGGGTTTTTTTCATGGTGTTGTCTCCGGTGGGTGCAGGAACGCGGCGCCACTGGGGCGTCGCCGAGGGGCTTATTCGAGGGTGATCTTTTCTTCGCGGACGATCTGCGCCATGGCGGGGATTTCGGCCTTGATCCAGGCACTGAAATCGGCCGCGCTCATGTGTGACGGTTCCAGGCCGAGGGACTGCAGCTTCTCCTTGATCTCGGGCAGCGCGGTGATGCGTTGCACCTCGGCGTGCACCGCGTTCACGATGGCCGGTGGCGTGCCGGCCGGGGCCAGCAGGCCTTGCCAGCTGCCGGTCAGGAAGTTGGGCGTGCTTTCGCTGACGGTGGGCACGTCACCCAGTTCGCCGAAGCGCTTGGCGCTGGAAACGGCCAGCAGCTTGAGCTTGCCGGCCTTGACGTGCGGGTAGGTGGCGACCATGCCGTTGAAGGTGACGTCCATGTGGCCACCGACCAGGTCGGTCATGGCCTGCGAGCCGCCCTTGTAGGGCACGTAGTTCCACTGGATGCCGTTGCGCCGGGCAAACTGCACGCCCGCCATGTGGGGGGCGCTGCCCATGCCGGCCGCGGCGGCGAAGTTCAGCTTGCCGGGGTTGGCCTTGGCGTACTTCACCAGCTCGACGATGTTGCTGGCCGGCACCTTGGTGCTGACCACCAAGAGGTGCGGCGAGTAGCCGACCATGGCCACGGGGACAAAGTCTTTGATGACGTCGAACGGCAGCTTGTAGAGCGACGGGCTGATGGTGAGGTTGCCCACGTCCATCAGCACAAAGGTGTAGCCATCGGCGGGCGACTTGGCCACCAGATCGGCGCCCAGGTTGCCGGCGTTGCCGGCCCGGTTTTCCACCAGCACCGTCTGGCCGAGCTTTTCGGTCATCTTCAGGCTGATCAGGCGCGCGAGCACGTCGGACGTGCCGCCGGCCGGGAAGGGCACGACGATCCGGATCGGCTGCTTGCCCGGCCAGTTCTGGGCCCAGCTGGCGAAGGGCATCAGGGCGGCGGCGCCGAGCGACAGGCAGAGGGTGCGTCTGGCAAATTTCATGGGGTGGTGCTCCGGGGGTGTGTGGCTCATCGAGCCGGGTGGCTGAAAGTGATCCAGTTGGGGTTCTGGCCCATGGGCAGGCGCTGTTGCAAGGCCAGCGCGCCGGTGGCCGGGTGAATGCGGTAGCGGCTCAGGTGGTGCGAGAGCTGGCCCACGGCGAGCAGGTGCTGGCCGTCGGGCGTGATGGCGAAGCCGCGCGGGCAGTTTTCGGTGGCCGTGTGACCTCGGGGCTCGACGCGGCCGGTGCTGGCGTCCACCGCGAACGCGGCCAGGGTGCTGCTGGTGCGCTCGCTGGTGTAGAGCAGGGTGCCATCGGGCGTGAGGTGCAGGTCGGCCGCGGAGGGCGGGCCGCTGAAGCCGGGCGGCACAGTGGGCGCGGTCTGCACATGCGCCAGCGTGCCCGCCGCGGTGTTGTAGGCCAGCACGTCGAGCGTGGCGTCCAGCTCGTTGAGCAGGTAGACGAAACGCCCGTTGGGGTGGAAGCGGATGTGGCGCGGACCGGCGCCGGGCCGCTGCGGCCAGGCCGGCGGCGTGTTGGGGCTGAGCTGGCCGGTGGTGGCATCGAAGCGGAACTGCAGCACCTGGTCGCCGCCCAGGCTGGTGGCCAGCACATGGCGGTTGTCGGGCGCGCTCAGGATGCCGTGCGCGTGGGGCGGCGTGGGCACGAGCTGCTGCACATCGCCCGCGATGCCGCTGTCCGCGATGGGGCTCACGCTCATGCAGTTGGCCGGGTACGAGGCTGCGAACAGCCAGCGCCCAGTGTGGTCGGTCGACACATAGGCCATGCTGCCGGGCAGGGCGGCTTCGCCCAGCGCTTGCA
>JAHIQV010000138.1 GCA_018903185.1 Gammaproteobacteria bacterium
CCGCCTCACGCTGAAGCACATCAGCGCCGACGCGCTGGCCGACTGCCTCGTCATCGCCGTGCCGCAGCGCGGCAGCACGCAGGCACAGATGGACAGCGTGGCGCGCTGGCTGTTGTTGCACTTCGTGGGCCGTTGCTGGCTCGGCGTGGAGCAGCTGCGCCTGATGGACGACGAGATGCGCCTGCACCGGCTGCGCCAGAGCAGCGAGCTCACCGCCGTGCCGCTGGTGGCCGTGGGCGACGTGCACATGCACCTGCGTTCACGCAAGGCCCTGCAGGACGTGCTCACCGCCACGCGCATCGGCAAACCGCTCACCGAATGCGGCCACGCGCTCGCGCCCAACGCCGAGCAGCGCCTGCGCTCGCGCCTGGCACTGGCGCAGCGCTACCCCGATGCCCTGCTGGCCGAGACGCTGAAGGTCGCCGGGCGTTGTCACTTCTCGCTCGACGAGCTGGCGTACCAGTACCCGAGCGAGGTGGTGCCGCCGGGCGAGACGCCGGCGAGTTACCTGCGCCGCCTGGCCTACGAGGGCATGGGGCGGCGCTGGCCTGCGGGTGCACCCGCCTCGGTGCAACAACAGGTGGAGCACGAGCTGGCACTGATCAGCGAGTTGCAGTACGAGCACTACTTCCTCACCGTGTACGACATCGTCGCCTTCGCGCGCTCGCAGCACATCCTCTGCCAGGGCCGCGGCTCGGCGGCCAACAGCGCGGTCTGTTACTGCCTGGGCGTGACCGAGGTGGACCCGGCGCGCACGGCGGTGCTGTTCGAACGCTTCATCTCGAAAGAGCGCAACGAGCCGCCCGACATCGACGTGGACTTTGAACACGAGCGGCGCGAAGAAGTCATCCAGTACCTCTACACCAAGTACGGCCGCGAGCGCGCCGCGCTCACCGCCACCGTCATCAGCTACCGACCCCGCAGCGCCCTGCGCGACGTGGGCAAGGCGCTGGGCTTCGACGAGGCCGCGCTCGACGCGCTGGGCAGCGGCCACCGCTGGTGGAGCGAGGATGGTTTTGCGCCCGAGCGCATCCTTGAGGCCGGACTCGATCCGGACAGCCTGAAAGTGCGCCAGCTCGTGGCGCTCACCGGCCAGCTCATGGGTTTTCCGCGCCACCTCTCGCAGCACACCGGCGGTTTCGTGCTCACCCAGATGCCTCTGTCGCGCATGGTCCCGATCGAAAACGCCGCCATGGCCGACCGCACCGTCATCGAATGGGACAAGGACGACCTCGACGCCATGGGCCTGCTGAAAGTCGACGTGCTCGCGCTCGGCATGTTGACCGCCATCCGCAAGTCGCTCGATTTCATCGGCCAGCGCAAGGGCTTCGATTTCCAGATGCAGGACATCCCGGCCGAAGACACCAGCACCTACGACATGATCTGCGCCGCCGACACCGTGGGCGTGTTCCAGATCGAGAGCCGCGCGCAGATGAGCATGCTGCCGCGCCTGCGCCCGCGCGAGTTCTACGACCTGGTGATCGAGGTCGCGCTGGTGCGCCCCGGCCCGATCCAGGGCGGCGCGGTGCACCCGTACCTGAACCGCCGCCAGGGCAAGGAACCCGTCGACTACCCCAAGGGCCTGGACGCCGCATTGAAGCGCACGCTCGGCGTGCCCGTGTTCCAGGAGCAGTGCATGCAGATCGCCATCATCGCGGCCGGCTTCACGCCCGGCGAGGCCGACGGCCTGCGCCGCGCCATGGCCGCGTGGAAGCGCAAGGGCGGGCTGGGCAAATACCAGGAGCGCCTGATCAACGGCATGACCGAGCGTGGCTACCCGCTCGACTTTGCGCAGCGCGTGGTCGAGCAGGTGAAAGGTTTTTCCAGCTACGGCTTCCCCGAGAGCCACGCCGCCAGCTTCGCGCTGCTGGTCTATGCGAGCTGCTGGATCAAGCGCCACCACCCGGCCGAGTTCCTGGCCGCCATGCTCAACAGCCAGCCACTGGGTTTCTATTCGCCGAGCCAGCTGGTGCAGGATGCCGTGCGCCACGGCGTCGAAGTGCGCACGGTGGACGTCATGGAGAGCGATTGGGATTGCACGCTGGAAGAGCAGGGCCTCGACTCACTCTCCCCCTGGGAGAGGGCTGGGGTGAGGGCC
>JAHIQV010000139.1 GCA_018903185.1 Gammaproteobacteria bacterium
CGGAGCCCGTCGAAGGGCTGGTGGGGGCTTCGACAGGCTCAGCCCGAACGGAAGGGGCTGCCGCATCCGCCCGGGTAGAAGCCACCACCGGTGGTTCGGTTGAATTTTTGTCGCGGGCGTTCATGCCGTGGCCTCCAGATCGGATGCGGTGAGGTTTTCCAGGTTGATGTGTTGCAGGCCCTGGCTTTCCAGCCAGAAGCGCCGCAGCAGGTTGCCCAGCACGGTCAGGCGGTAGGCGGCGCTGGCGCGCATGTCGCTGATGGGCTGGAACTCGGTGCGCAGCGCGGCGGCGGCGGCCATCACGGTGTCGGCGTTCCAGGGCTGGCCGAGCAGGGCAGCCTCGGTCCGGCGCGCGCGGGCCGGTGTCGCGGCCACGCCGCCCGCGCCGATGGAGACCTGTTGCACGGTGCCGTCTTTCAGGGTCATCTGGATCGCCAGGCAGACGGCGGAGATGTCGTCGTCGAAGCGTTTGCTGATCTTGTAGACCTTTTCCAGCCCATGCCCCGTGGGCCGCGGCACCTTGATCCAGCACAGCAGCTCGTCCGACCGCATCACATTCGTCCGGTAGCCGGTGTACAGGTCTTCCAGCCGCAGCTCGCGATGGGCGATCTCGCCGCCGGCGGCGGTCTTCTTCCAGCGCATCAGCACCACGCTGGCGCCGAGTGCAATCAGCAGTGGCATGGCGTCGCCGATGGGCGAGCCGTTGGCCACGTTGCCACCCAGCGTGCCCGAGTTGCGCACGGGCAGGCCAGCGAAGCGCTGACTGAAGGTCTTCAATTGCGGGCGCTCCTTCACCAGGGCTGCAAAGGCGTCGGTCAGCGAGACGGCGGCGCCGATGGCGATGTGGTGCGGGTAGGTTTCCACGCGCTGCAATTCGCGCGCCGCGGTCACGTCCAGCACGCGCTCGAAGCGCTGGTGCAGCTTGGTGACCCAGAGGCCCACGTCGGTGCACCCGGCCACGACCTGCGCCCTGGGGTGAGCAGAGCGGGCCTGCAGCAGAGCGGCCAGGGAGGTGGGGCGCAGGTAACTTTCATCGCCGTTCTGTTTCGGCTTCAGCGCCTTGAGGGCGGCGACGGTGGCCGCTTCGTCCACGCCACAGCCGGCGGGCAGCGGCAAACTGCCCATTTTTTCAGCAGCGTCGAGGATGGGGCGGTAGCCGGTGCAGCGGCAGAGGTTGCCCGAGAGATCGACCTGGGCTTGTTCGCGGGAAATCGCCTGACCGTTCTGGTTGTTCTGGTACATGCCGAACAGGCTCATGACGAAGCCCGGCGTGCAGAAGCCGCACTGGCTGCCGTGGCACTGCACCAGGGCTTCCTGGCAGGGATGCAGGTCGGGGGATGCGCCCGCCTTGAGCGTGGGGGCAGACAGGTCCTCGGCCGTGAACACCGCCATGCCGTCCACCGAATGCGCCAGCCGGATGCAGCTGTTGATGGCCTGGTATTGCAGCTTCCCGTTGACGGCCTGCGCCAGCACCACGGTGCAGGCGCCGCAGTCGCCTTCGCCGCAGCCCTCCTTGGTGGCGGTGAGCTGCAGGTCCTCGCGCAGCACCTCCAGCAGGGTGCGGTCGGGTGCTACATTGCCGAGCGCCACGGTCTGGCCGCGGCGCACGAATCTCAGGGTTTGTGCGGAGATTTTTGAATTCATGCGCGCCAGCATAGCGCCCACCCCATGGCACAACATATGCTCAGGCATATGGGAAGAATGCCCAAACCACCATCCACACGCATAGCCTCAGGGTATGAAATACGTGTCCATGTTCGACAAGATTGACCTGCACCTGATCCGCGTGCTCTACACCGTGCTCACCGAGCGCAGCGTGTCGCGCGCGGCGCTGCGGCTGGGCATGTACCAGCCGGCGGTCAGCGCGTCGCTCAAGCGCCTGCGCGAACTCGCCGGTGACCCGCTTTTGGTGCGCTCCGGGTCCGGCATGGTGCCCACCGTGGCCGGGTTGCGCATGATCGAGCCGGCGGCCGACATCCTGCGCAGCGCCGAGGTGCTGTTTTCCGACGCCCGCAGCTTCGACCCCGCCACCGC
>JAHIQV010000140.1 GCA_018903185.1 Gammaproteobacteria bacterium
CATCGAAGGCGGCGAGCACGGCCTCGGCGCTCAGGGACCGGGCCTCCAGACGTTTGACCACCTGCGGATAGGCCAGCACGCGGCGCAGTTCTTCGCGCATGACGGGCGTGGCCAGCCAGCGGCTCTGCGGGTCGGCCAGGGCCGCGCGCAGCGGTACGGTGGCCGGGTCTTCGTAGACGAAGAGGTCGAGCACGACGTTGGTGTCGAGCACCAGCGTCACCGGATCCATTCTGCTCATGCTGCGGGCGGAGTGGCGTCTGGGGCACGCCTTGCGGTGAGATCAAACCGGAACAGCCGGCATTCGATCGGACCGTTCCACAGCGGCACGCGGCGCGATTCCTTGAAGCGCATCTTGCCGGGCAGCTTGAGGTCGGGCGTGAGCAGCCAGGCGCTCCAGCCCGCGTAGTGACTCTTCCAGTGCGCGGCGAGCTGCTGGAAGAACTCGCTGCCGTCGCCGCCGTCGCTCATCTGCGCGCTCTCGCGGCCCAGCCCGGGCGCAGGCGGCGAGGCCTTGCCTGCGGTGAAGACGCGCGGAGCGCGCGGCTCCATGCGCTGGGCGCGGGCGCTGGCGTTTTCTCCGGCCACACCGGCGGCAGCGATGCGCTCGCCGTAGGGCGGGTTGAGCAGCAGCACGCCAGGTTTCTGCGTGGGCGGCATACGCTGCAGGGCGTCGCCGCCGCGCAGTTCGATCGCGTGGGCAACGCCTGCGCGCTCGGCGTTGCGCTGCGCAAAATCGACCATGCGGAACGACACGTCGCTGCCGAACACGATGGGCGCGTGGCCTTCGGGCCAGTCGCGCATCTCGCGCTCGGCTTCGTCCTGGATCGCGGTCCACACATGCTGCTGGAACGGCAGCATCTTTTCAAACGCAAAGCGGCGCAGCATGCCGGGCGGGATGTTGAGCGCGATCTGCGCCGCTTCGATCACCACCGTGCCGCTGCCGCAGCAGGGGTCGTACAGCGGGGTGATGTCGTCCAGCGTTTGTGCCTCGCCGCCGTTCCAGCCGGTGGCAGCGATCATGGCCGCGGCCAGCGTTTCCTTCAGCGGCGCGTCGCCCTTGTCTTCGCGCCAGCCGCGCTTGAACAGCGGCTCCCCCGAGGTGTCGATGTAGAGCGTGAGTTCGTCGGTGGTGACGTGGGCGTAGATGCGCACGTCGGGCCAGGTGGTGTCCACGCTGGGGCGTTCGCCGCGTTTGTCGCGGAAGCGGTCACAGATGGCGTCCTTGATCTTCAGTGCGGCGAAGTTGAGGCTGGTCAGCGGGCTGTGCTGCGCGGTGATCTCGACCTTGATGGTCTGCTGCGGCGTGAACCAGATTTCCCAGGCGATCTCGCTGGCTGCGTTGTACAGGTCCTGCTCGCCGCGGTAACCACCGTGCCAGAGCTGCACCAGCACGCGCTGGCTCAGGCGGCTGTACAGGTTCAGGCGCATGGCGTCGCGCCACGAGGCCTTGATGCCCACACCGCCGCGGGCCTTGAAGGCCAGCGGTTCGTTGGTGATGCGCTGCACCTCGTCGGCGAGCATGTCCTCCACGCCGGCCGCACAGGGGAGAAACAACTTCAATTGATTCACAGGCTTTTTCTAAGGTTGGCCGGTGCGATGCGAAGTGCCTCGCGGTACTTGGCCACGGTGCGGCGCGCGCACTCGATGCCCTGCTCCTTGAGCAGGTCGGAGAGCTGGTTGTCGGACAGCGGTTTCTTGGGCTCTTCGGAGGCGATGAACTGTTTGAGCAGGGCGCGCACCGCGGTGCTCGACGCGTTGCCGCCGGTTTCGGTGCCGAGCGAAGAGCCGAAGAAGTACTTGAGCTCGTAGGTGCCGAACGGCGTGGCCATGTACTTGGCGGTGGTCACGCGGCTGATGGTGGACTCGTGCAGGCCCAGCTCGTCGGCGATCTCGCGCAGCACCAGCGGGCGCATGGCGAGTTCGCCGTGCATGAAGAAGTTGCGCTGGCGCTCGACGATGGCACTCGATACGCGCAGGATGGTGTCGAAACGCTGCTGGATGTTCTTGATGAACCAGCGCGCTTCCTGCAGGCGCTGCTGCATGGCGGCGTGGCCGGCTTCGCCGCCGTTGTCCCGGCCACCGCGGTTTTGCCGCATGGCGTTGGCGTACACGTCGTGCACGCGCAGGCGCGGCATCACGTCGGGGTTGAGGATGACCTTGAAGCCCCGGCCGGCGCGTGTGACGATGACGTCGGGCACGACCACGTTGCGCTCCACATCGATGAAACGGCGCCCGGGTTTGGGTTCAAGCCGCGCGATGACGCCCAGCGCGGCGCGCGCCGTTTCGTCGTCGATGCCGCACAGCGCACACAGGCGCTTGATGTCGCGTTTGGCCACCAGCTCCATCGACTGGTTGCAGATGGCCAGCGCCGCGCGCGCTTCGGGGGTGTTGCGCAGTTCTTCGATCTGCAGGCGCAGGCATTCGCCGAGGTTGCGCGCACCCACGCCGGTGGGCTCCATGTGCTGCAGCCAGCCCAGGGCCATGCGCAGCTGCGCTTCGACGGCCTCCAGCTCTTCGATGGCAGGCGAGGTGGCCTCGCGGCCGTGCATGAGCCGCCAGAAGCCCAGGGCGAGCTCGGCCATGTCGTCTTCGAGGTAGGCATCGTCGTTGAGCGATTCGATGAGGAAATACAGCGCCGCCGCGTCCTCGTCGCTCAGCCGCAGACAACGGGCCTGCTCGTGCAGGTGGTCCTGGAGGCTGACGGGACTGCGGGCCAGGTCGGCTGCGCTGGCGGTTTCGTCGTCGCCACCGGAGCCGCTGTTGCGCGCCGGTGCGTCGCCGCCCCATTCGCTGTCGTCGGGCGCCATCTCGACCGTGCCGTCGCCTTCCCAGCTTTCTTCCACCGGGGTGGCGCCGTCGAGCCGGCTTTCGATCTCGTCGCCTGAGCCGCTGTCGGCGGGCGCGTCGGACGTGCTGCTGACGCGGTCAGGCAGCGGGCCGTCAAATTCGGCGGGAGCGGCCACGGCGTCGGCCACCGGCAGCGCGGCATCGGCGATCTGTTCGCCGGCGCTCACCGGCGCATCGACCTGCTCCAGACCGAAAGCCTCGCGCTCGGCGATCTCTTCCGTGCGCTCCAGAAACGGGTTTTCGTCGAGCATCTGCTCGACCTCCTGCGCCATTTCCAGCGTGGAGAGTTGCAGCAGGCGGATCGATTGCTGCAACTGGGGCGTGAGCGCCAGGTGCTGCGATACACGCAGGGAGAGGCCTTGCTTCATGCCTGGGCGTACAGCAGTGGGAAACGGAGATTCGCCGCCGGGCCGCCCCAAGGCGAATCAACCCCCTCGGGGGGCAGCGAAGTACATGCAATGACGAGCGTGGAGGTCATGTTCACATGCGGAAGTTCTCGCCCAGGTACACACGGCGTACTTCGGCGTTTTCCACGATCTCTGCGGTGGGACCGCTGGCCAGAACATGGCCGTCGCTGATGATGTAGGCGTGGTCGCAGATGCCCAGGGTTTCGCGCACGTTGTGATCGGTGATCAGCACACCGATACCCCTGGACTTCAGAAAACCGATGATGTGCTGGATCTCCAGAACCGCAATCGGGTCGATGCCGGCAAAGGGTTCGTCCAGCAGGATGAAGCGCGGGCGCGTGGCCAGGGCCCGGGCGATTTCCACCCGGCGCCGCTCGCCCCCGGAAAGGGCGGGCGCCGGCGAATCGCGCAGATGGTCCACCCGCAGGTCCTTGAGCAGTTCATCGAGGCGGCTGCCGATTTCTGCTTCGGTCAGGGGTTTGCCATCCACATCGTGCTGCAGCTCCAGAACGGCGCGCACGTTCTGCGCCACCGTGAGTTTGCGGAAGATCGAGGCCTCCTGTGGCAGGTAACCCAGGCCCAGCCGGGCACGGCGGTGGATCGGCAAGCCTTCGATGCGCTGGCCGTCGAGCAGGATCTGCCCGCCATCGGCACGCAGCAGGCCCACGATCATGTAGAACGAGGTGGTCTTGCCGGCGCCGTTCGGGCCCAGCAGGCCGACCACTTCACCTTTGTCGACCTTGAGCGAGACATCCTTGACCACCGTGCGGCTGCCATAGGATTTCTTCAGACCCCGGACTTCCAGACTGCTGCGCACCGCCATCGCCTGAGGCGTGCTGGCCATGAGCATGGTCGTCACTTCTGCTTCTCGTTGAGATCGGTGCTGGGTCGCAGCCTGGCAGGATCGGTCGGGGCAGGTGCCGGGGTGGCGGACGCCGCATCGGGAATGGGCGTGAGCATGGCACGCACGCGACCCGAGGGGTTGGCGGCCGTGCGGTTGGCGGGTCCACCCTTGACGGTGAACACCTCGGTCAGGCTGTTGTAGGTGATCTGGTTGCCCACACTTTCGTCGTTCAGCTGGGTGCCGCGGTAGCGGCGCAAGACGGCGCTGCCGGTGA
>JAHIQV010000141.1 GCA_018903185.1 Gammaproteobacteria bacterium
CAGGCCCTTCATCAGGCGCATGTGCAGCCAGGCGGCGTAGTTCAGCCAGACGATCAGGGCCCAGGTTTCCTTCGGATCCCAGCTCCAGTAGCCGCCCCAGGCCTCCGCCGCCCAGAAGGCACCCAGCACGGTCGCGATGGTGAAAAAGGCAAAGCCGACCGCGATGGCCTTGTACATCACATCGTCCAGCACCTCGAAACTCGGCAGTCGCTCGGCAATGCGACGGCGGCCGAACAGGATGGTGGCCACGATCAGCGCCGAAATGCCGAAATACACAAACCAGTAGCTGCCGCCCTTTTCCGCAGCCGAAGTCCGAAAGACGATGGGTTCAAAACACAGCACGATGCCCAGCAACCACAAGGGCGCGAGCTTGTACCAGCGCGACTCACTGGCACTCTGCTTGATCAGGTAGGCAAAAGCCAGCATGGCCGAAATGGCAAACGTGCCGTAACCAATGAAGTTGGCGGGCACGTGGAGCTTCATCCACCAGCTCTGCAACGCGGGCACCAGCGGCTGGATCTCGTGGGCTTCGCGCACCACGGTATACCAGAGCAGAAAGCCCACGGCCGCGCTCACCACCAGCATCACGAAGGCGCCCATCGAACGGGTGTTGTACTGCTCTTCGTAATACAGGTAAAAGGCCGCCGTCATCCAGCAGAACAGCACGAAGACCTCATAAAGGTTGCTCACCGGGATGTGACCAATCCCGACACCAATCTGGTGGCTCTCGTACCAGCGCACCATGGTTCCCACCAGTGCCAGCGTCACGGCCACCCAGGCCAGGCGCGACCCCAAGCTTTCGAATGCATTGCCTGCGCGCGTGAACATCCCCACCCAGTAGAAGATGGTGCTCATGAAGAACAGCACACTCATCCAGAGAATGGCTGACTGGCTGGAAATGAAATACTTGAGCATGAACACCTGTTCAGCGCGCGCCAGGCTCGCCGTGCCTTCCGGCGTCTGGTACAGCGAGATGGCCAGCAACGACAGCGCCGCCACCACCACCATCAGCACACGCAGGGGGCGCCAGAACCAGCCCAGCCAGATGACCGCGGGGACGGCACCCGCCAGAATGGCTTTTTCATATCCGTCCATGGCCGGGCTGTAGCGCATGAAACTCCACACCGCGCCCGCTACCACGAGGACAGCGAACAGCCAGTCCCACACATTGCGGCGGGCGAAATAGCCGGGTTCCAGGCCCGAGCCATTCTGGCCCCGCTTGAGTTCAAAAGTCTGGGTAGCGGTATTCATGAGGGCACCTTCAACAACTGGGACTTCAACATTTCAAACTCCTGATCGGCTTCCATCGTCTTGCGGTTGGACGAGAGCGCCATCGTGGCCTGCGATTGCCCTGCGCCCGCAGGCGAGAGCCACACCCACACGCGCCGTTCGCGCACATAGAGCATGACGAAAACACCCAGGATCAGCAAGCCGCAGCCGAGGTAGACGATGCTCTGGCCGGGCGCGCGCGCCACCTGGAACACACTCGCCTGTACATGTTCAAAATCCTTGAGCTGAAAGGTCATCGGGGCCGGGTAATAAAAAGCATCGCTCAGACTCATGACGGCGTGCGTCATGAATTGCTGCGTAGCTTCGCTGCGCTCCAGCGGCTGCAGACCGGCACGTTCACGACTGACCTGCAACAGCTCGAACAGCGTTCCATTGAGGATGCGCACCAGCACATCGCTGGCGCGCTCGCGCTCTGCTTCGGGCACGTTGTTCTCCAGAAACGCCGACACCGCTTGCAATCCCCCTTTGATGGGCGGGTTCCCCACCGCCGCTTCAGGGATCTCGGCGCCGGCAAACAGACCGATCGCCCGTCCGGCAGACGCCTGCAGGGCTTCGGCGAGTTCGGTGCGCCCCGCTTCGACCGCGGAGACCGCATAGCGGCGCACGGCCAGTTCGCGCAACACCGGATCGGCGAGTGCCGAACGCAGGCGCACAAAACCATCGATGCTGTCCTGCTCGTCGGCCGGGATGCGCAGGTACCGGAAGGGCTCGGACGGCGTTTCACGCATGCCAAAGAGGAACATGCGGGAACCATCGATCTCCATGGGTAGCATGTAGTTGTTGTATTCCACCGCCTGGCCCGCCGCGTCGCGCAGCTTGTAGCTGAAACTGGGGCCCACGTTGCGCAGGGCTTTTTCGGCACCCGGCTTGTGCCCCGAACCGAGGCGGCTCTCGATCGAGCTGCGCAGGTCAACCTTGCGCACATCCGTGCCCGATGCTTCGCCCTGGTTCGCAAAGTTCTCCACGTTGATCACGCGCAGGCCGGTGTACTCCAGTGTGAGCTTCTGGTCCCCGTTGCTCAGCGCGGACGTGCCACCGATCACGCCCGACACCTCGAACGCCTTGGCCGGCCCGTTGATGGGCACGGCCTGCAGATTGACGCGCGAACCGCCATCGTCGAAGCTGGACTGGTAGATGTTGATGCCGCGGTGGCTGGCGGGATGGTTCACTTCAACCCGCGTCTCCTTTTTCTCACCCGTCTCGTGATCGTGGATCACGATGTCGCTGGCAAACAGCCTCGGCATGCCGGTGTCGTAGTACTCGACAATGAATTTCTTGAGTTCGACCGAAAACGGCAGATCCTGCAGCAGCACGCCATCGGACTGGGCCAGGATCGCGGTGCCCGCCGTGGTGCCCTCGGTCACCAGCAGGTTGCCCCGGAACGTCGGGTTGCTGGGAGAAAGGCGGTGCTGAGGGGCCACATCGGCAATCAGGCCGCCACCCGTGAACGGCGTCTTGCCGTTGAACCACATCTGGGCACGCACCACCAGATCGCCATCGAGC
>JAHIQV010000142.1 GCA_018903185.1 Gammaproteobacteria bacterium
CAGCAGGCCACCGACGAACTGGCCTATGTGGTGGAAGAAAACGCGCTGGCCCACCGCATGGTGCGCCTGCACGGGGCCCAGCAACGCCAGACCCAGCGTTTCGACGGACTCAGCGTTTCCCTGCGGCGCCTGGCCCTCAAGTCCACCGTGGCCCACGCCGCCATGACCCCGCTGACCCAGATGCTCGCCGCCGCCGCGTTGTCGGCCGTGATTGCTGTGGCTCTGTGGCAAAGCACCAGCAGCGGTGTGACCGTGGGCAACTTTGTGGCCTTTGTCACCGCCATGCTGATGTTGATCGCACCGATCCGGCACCTGGCCGAAATCGCCGGCCCGATCACCCGAGGACTCGCCGCGCTGGAACGGGGTCTGGAACTCATCGATGAAACCCCGCCACAAACATCGGGCACCCACCGGGCCGATCAGGTGAAGGGCGCCATCACCCTGCGCGACGTCTGGGTGCGCTACCCGACGCGTGACGAGCAGCCGGACGACGGCCACATCAGCCGCAGCGCGCTGCGCGGCATCAACCTGAGCATCCAGCCGGGTGAAGTGCTGGCCCTGGTGGGCCCCTCGGGTTCGGGCAAGACCACGCTGGCCAATCTTCTGCCACGCTTTGTCGAAGTGGACCGCGGCGAAGTGCTGCTGGATGACGTGCCCCTGCCCAGCTGGGATCTGGCCAGCCTGCGGCGCCAGTTCGCCATGGTCAGCCAGGAAGTGATCATGCTCAACGACAGCCTGGCGGCCAACGTGGCGCTGGGGGCAGCCGACGACCAGATCGACGAAGAGCGCGTGCGCGCAGCGCTGGCCTCGGCCAACCTGCTCGATCTGCTGGAGCGCCTGCCCCGGGGCATGCACAGCACGGTGGGACACAACGCGGCCGAACTCTCCGGCGGCCAGCGCCAGCGGCTGGCGATCGCGAGGGCCATCTACAAGAACGCACCCATCCTGATCTTGGACGAAGCCACTTCAGCCTTGGACAACGAGTCCGAGCGGCTGGTACAGGATGCGCTGGCGCGGCTCATGAAAGGGCGCACCACCATCGTGATCGCCCACCGACTGTCCACCATCGAGCATGCCGACCGTGTCGTTGTACTGGCCGACGGGCAGATCAGTGAGATGGGTCGCCATGAAGAACTGCTCCGCAGCGACGGTCTGTATGCCCGTCTGCATGCACAAAAACTCACCCCCGAAGCCGATGCGTAAAAAAGCCGGAAGCACCCTGGGGTGCTTCCGGCTTTCAAGGCATCCGAAGATGCCACTGACTTCAGAAGTTGTACTGCAAGCCCACACCGAAGTAGTCGACGTGACCCCAGCGCGGGTTTTCCGATCCGCGAAGCGGGAAGTGGTCCACATCGCCCCGCAACATCAGACTTTCGGTCAGCGCAAATGTCAACCCCACACCCACGGTCGCCCGGGTCTGCGAGCTGGAATGGTTCGGCAGACCAGCAAACTGACCACTGCTGTGCTTCACATTGGCCACACCCAGCTTGCCAAACAGCCGGAGCTTTTCGGTGACGTTGCCACCAGCCGTCAAACGGGCGCCCAACACTTTGGCCTTTGCAGACAAGTCCACGCCACTCAGCGACGTGTACTCATGGCTCTTGCCAGCTTGGTAAAAAACCTCTGCGCCCAGGATGCGGTTGAATTGCAGACCAGCACCCATTTGCAGACCTATTTGACGATCACTGTCGCCAACGCTGATGCCGCCACCGGGAGCACGGTGTACCACGCTGTCATTGACGACGCCCAAAGTGCCGAACACGTAAGGCGTCATACGGGCAGCCGGTGGTGCGGGAGCCACCATGGGTTCGGCCACAGGGGCCGCTGCCACCGGCGCTGGAGCCGGCTCTGGTGCAGGTGCGGGAGCCATCGCGACCGGTGCGGGCGCAGGAGCAACCACTGGCAGCGGCACGGCGCGCGGCATCACGTCCGAGAAGCGGTTGTCGCACTTGGCCATGCTCGCGCGCACAGCCATACCCGACTGGTCGGCGTAGAGATTGATGGGCATGTCGGGGCTGTAGGGCACGTACTTGCCAACCAGCGCCTTGGCC
>JAHIQV010000143.1 GCA_018903185.1 Gammaproteobacteria bacterium
CGCCCAGTACCAACCCGTCGCAGCGCCCGCCCAACCGCGCCGCAGCCGGGCCAGCCCCGAGCCGGCCGAAACGGGGGTGGCCGGCCAGGGCGGCGGTGCTGCGGACGAGGCCGCGCTGAGCCTGGCGATGGACGCCCGGATGGCGGCGCCGGCGGCCACGCCGGTGGCGATGGTGGTCGCGCCCGCGGTGGTTCCGCCTGCGGTGGCGGCGGCCACGCCCGCAGCGATGCCCAAGGCCGCGGCGGTGCCCGCCGAGCGGGCGCCCGCGCCGACGCTGGCGCAGGTGCAGCCGGTGCTGTCCAACCTGATGGGCAGCCTGCCCGGCGCGCGCGGCGAACACCTGGCGCACTGGATAGACGCGGACTTTCGGGCGCACCCGGACACGGGCCGTTTCGTGAGCCGTTTCAACCAGCTGCTGGCGGGCCAGCGCGTGACGCAGCTGGGCGCGGTGCGCTTCAGCGCGCGCACGCAGGGCGAGCAGCTGGTGGTGGAGGGGGTGATCCAGCTGCACACCTTGGGCGCGGACGAGCAGGCGCGCGTGCGCGACCTGCACCTGCGCGCGTTTTTCCAGCCGCACGAAGGACGCACCGCGCTGACGCAGCTGGTGGCGGCGTCGCTGCCATGACGGCGCTGGCCACACCGGGCCGGGCACCCGGCTGGACGCCCGCCCGCCTGGGCCTGGCGGCGCTGATGCTGCTGGCGGCGCTGGGGCTGGGCTGGAAGGCCTGGGACGTGAACATCACGATGTCGTGCTGGAAGGACGAGTGGCCGCACCTGCCGGTGTGCGAAGAGATCAACGGCCGCACGCCGCAGGAGCGCGTGGCGCGGCTGCAGGAGCGGCTGGCGGCGAACCCGGGGGATGCGCTGGCGCTGGTGGAACTGACCTGGCTGGCGCACCGGCCGGAGACGGCCGCGGGCCTGGACGCGCCGGCGCTGCTGGCGGCGGCGGGCCGGGCGGCGCCGCAGGACGGCTCGGTGCTGCAGCTGCAGGCGAACGACGCGCTGCGCGCGATGCGCTGGCCCGATGCGCTGGACAAGCTGACGCGGCTCTCGCGCCACCACCACGACGCCGAGGCGACGCGGGTGCTGGCCGGGCTGGTGGCGCAGGCGGGCGGGCCGAACGCCCAGCCCGGGCTGCAGCAGGCGCTGGAGGACGAGGTGAACGCCGATGCGACCTGGCTGGACCGGGTGTTGCGGGCGATGCCGGGGGCGAAGCTGCCGCTGGCGAGCGCGATGCCGCTGGTGAGCCTGGCCACGGCGAAGGAGCCGGGCCTGCCGGCGCCGCTGGGGATGTTTGTGATCCGCCAGCTGAAGGCCGAGGGCCGGTGGCTGGAGGCGCACGCGGTCTGGCTGCGGCTCTGGAAGCGGCCGCTGGGCTGGCTGTTCAACGGCGATTTTGAGCAGGCGTTCGTGGCCGGGGGGTTTGACTGGGAGACGCAGGGCCCGAACGACCACCGCGCGGGGGCGCAGGTGAGCCGGGTCGGGCGCAAGGGCCACGGGCAGGTGCTGCGCGTGGACTTTGGCGGCAAGGCGTTCAACACGCCGATCGTGCGGCAACACCTGATGCTGCTGCCGGGCAACTACCGCCTGACGGGCGCCTGGCAGTCCAGCGATTTGCGCAGCGAGCAGGGGCTGGCCTGGGTGCTGCGGTGCGAACAGGGGCAGCGCGAGATCGCACGCGTGCCGGCGCTGAAGGCGACCGGGCGCGACTGGCAGCCGATGGCGCTGGATTTTGAGGTGGCGGCCGACTGCGGGCTGGGCCTGGCGCTGATGCTGCAGACGCAGGCGCCCTTTGAGGCCAGGACGGGCCTGCGCGGCGAGGCGGTGTTTGACGACCTGCGGCTGGAGCGCCTGCCCGATGCGCCCGTTCTTTCAACAAAGGCACCGACATGATCGATCTGCACAGCCACATCCTGCCGGGCATCGACGACGGGGCGAAGACACTGGACGATTCGCTGGAGATGGCGCGCATCGCGGTGGCCGACGGCATCCACACGATGGCCTGCACGCCGCACATCTACCCCGGCATGTACATGAACGACGGCCCGGGCATCGATCGCGCGCGCGCCCGCCTGCAGGCCGAGCTGGACCAGGCGGGCATACCGCTGAAGCTGGTGGTGGGGGCCGACGTGCACCTGGTGCCGGGCCTGCTCGACGGGCTGAAGGCCGGGAGCGTGCCGACGCTGAACCGCTCGCGCTACTTTCTGCTGGAGCCCTCGCACACCACGCCGCCGCCCAGGCTGGAAGATTCGGTGTTCAACCTGATCGCTTCGGGCTACACGCCCATCATCACGCACCCCGAGCGGCTGACCTGGGTGGAGAGCCATTACCCGGTGTTCCTGCGGCTGATCGAACAGGGCGCCTGGATGCAGGTGACGGCGGGGGCGCTGACGGGGGCTTTTGGCAAGCGCGCGCAACACTGGGGCGAGCGCTTCGTGGGCGAGGGCTTCACGCACATCCTGGCGACCGACGCACACTCGACCGGCCGGCGCTGCCCGCGGCTGAGCGAGGGGCTGGCCGTGGTGCGGCGGCTGGTGGGTGATGCGGAAGCGCAACGCATGGTGACCGAGCGGCCGGGCGCGGTGCTTCAAAACCTGTCGCCGGAAGGCTTTGGCCTGCCCCAAAAAGTGGCGCCGCCGGCGTCCCGATGGGGTAATTGGTTCGCCAGGAAGCGTTCGGTGCCCTGAAACACGCTGCAGCGCACCAAATACTGCACCAACACCGCACCAAAACGTCACAAGTCTTTGAATATGCTGAATTTTTCTCTCAACTGGGTTGACGTGTCACACACCCACCCTTAACATCGTTTCAACTTTGGAGGATTTTTTGATGAAACAACTCGCTCTCGCCCTGGCCCTCACCGCCGCAACCGGCGCCGCCTTCGCCCAGGCCAACATCACCTCGATGACCGGCATGGTCACGATGTCGACCGGCAACCAGATGGTCAGCGTCACCCCCGGCATGGCCGTGCCCACCGGCGCCAACCTGGTCGCCACGGGCTCTGCCACCGTGACCTTCGCCAGCGGCTGCGTGGCCGTGCTGACCGCCGGTCAGTCCATGCCCGCTACCGAAGCGGCCTGCCAGGCAAACGTGGCCGCCCGCGCAGGGCAAGGCAGCAACTTCGCCGGCAACAGCAACCTGCTGATCGGTGCTGGCGTCGCCGGTGGCTTGGCGGTGGCGTACAAGGTGAAAGAAAACCGCAAGCCCAACAACCCGATCAGCCCAAGCTGATCCCCGGCTTGCAGCCCCAAAAAAAGCCCTTCGGGGCTTTTTTTGCGTCTGGGCGGCGGCCAAGACATTGACGCCGCCGCCTCAGGCGTCTTGATCGTCCTGCAAAATCGTTTCGTAGTCCTGCCCGCCGTAGTAGACGCCAATGACGGAAATCACATCAGCATCCACATCGAATGCGATCACGGCCCGCTTCTTGTAGTTGGTGATGCGCAGACCGGGCCGCACGTCATCACGCTTTGTGCCGCGATGAGGCGACATACACAGGCTCTCGCAGTAGTTCACGATAGCCCCGACATACCGCGCTGCAATGTCTCGAGAGGCTGCAGCAGCGATGTAGCCGTACAGGGCGACAAGTTGCTCCTCGGCTTCGGGGGAAAAGACAACGCGATAGCTCATCGCGCCTTGGCATGCTCGGATGCAAGGCGAACACGCATCTGGTCCACGGTGACGGCGCGGGATGGATCTGCCTTGAGCGCATCGTAGGCGGGGCCTACCTGGTGGTGCAGCCAGCTTTCAACGGCTCGATCGCGCGCCAGGAGCGCACGAAGGCCGTCGCGAATGACTTCGCTCTCGGTGGCGTACTCCCCCATCCGCACCTTGGTTTTCACCACATCCGCCATGTCGTTGGGGAGGGTGATGCTCATTTGCTGGGTGGTTCGCATGGTTGGCCCCTTGAAACGAATAGGATTTAATCCTACGCTTTTGCAGCAAGGCCGTCCAGACTGTCGCTGTCGCGATGTCAAAGTTATACTTCCATTAATTTTTTCGGCGTATAACCATGCCCTTGTTCGTTGAACAGTCCGCTGCTGCTCAGACCGCCTATGCCGGCCTGGTGCAGGCGGCTCGCCAGCGCGACCTGCATCGTTCCATGGCCGACCTGCCCGGTGGCTTTGTCAGCAAGAAGATCAAGGGGCAGCGGTATTGGTACTACCAGTTCAAGCTGCCCGATGGCAAGCCACAGCAGATTTATGTGGGCCCCGACGACGAGGCGACGCAAGCGCTCATGAATGAGCGAGCCGACCCGCTGGCCCGGCAGGCGAAGGCGCACCTGGGGGCCATGTGTGACGCGGCGATGGCCCTGGGCTGCTACAGCGTCATCCCGAAACATGCCCGGGTGTTGACCCGCCTGGCCGATCATGGGTTGTTTCGCGCGGGTGGGGTGCTGGTGGGCACCCATGCTTACCTGGCCTATCAGAACCGCATGGGCGTGCGCTGGACCGGCGGCGACACCAAAGTGGACCTGAACTTCGCGCACCCGGGGCGAAACATCTCTCTCGCCATCAACAACGACTTGAAGATCGACGGCCATGGCGCCATCGATTCACTGAAGATGGGGTTTCTGCCGGTCAACGAGGGCACGCGCTACATCAAGCAGGACGAGCCGGACTTTGACCTGGACTTCCTGACGTGCATGCACCGCGAGAGCGATGCGCCAGTCCACATGAAGCAGCTCAACCTGTCGCTGCAGCCGCTGAAGTTCATGGAGTTTTCCATGCAGGATCCGGTGGTGTCGGTGCTGGTCGCCTCCAGCGGCCCGATCGTGGTGAATGTGCCGCGCCCGGAGCGGTATGCGCTGGCCAAGCTCTTGCTGTACC
>JAHIQV010000144.1 GCA_018903185.1 Gammaproteobacteria bacterium
ATGCTCAACAGCTTCTGCATCGGCGACCGCTCCAACGAAGCCTTCTGCCAGTCCTGTCATGTGGGCTACGGCTGGAAAGACGACAAGTTCGACTTCCACAACGAGAGCAAGGTGGACTGCCTGGTCTGTCACAACACCGGCGGCTACAAGAAGCCTGCAGGCATGGCCGGCGAGGTGCCCACCGAGCGCATCGAGTTGCCACCGGGCTCGGGCAAGTTCATCGACCCGGTGGACCTGGCCATGGTGGCCCAGCACATCGGCAAGACCAGTGTGGCCACCTGCGGCAGCTGCCACTACGCCGGCGGCGGCGGTGACGGCGTGAAACACGGCGACCTCGATTCCTCGCTCAACAAGGCGAGCAAGGAGCTCGACGTGCACATGGCCAGCAAGGCCCAGGGCGGCGCCGGCTTCACCTGCGCCACCTGCCACCAGGCCGACGGCCACCAGATCGCGGGCAGCCGCATCAGCATGACCGCGTCCGACCCGCACGGTCCGATGCTGCGCGGCGATTCGGTGCACGCCGGACGCAACGCCGCCACCTGCCAGAGCTGCCACGGCGACAAGCCGCACAAGCAGCCCTCGCTGAGCGTGGAGCTGCTCAACAACCACACCAACAAGCTGGCCTGCCAGAGCTGCCACATCCCCGAGTTCGCGCGCGGTGGCGTGGCCACCAAGATGGCCTGGGACTGGTCCACCGCCGGCCAGCTCACCCCCGAAGGCAAACCGATCCAGAAGAAGGATCAACACGGCCACGTGATCTACGACAGCAAGAAGGGCGACTTCAAGCTGGCACAGGACGTGGTGCCCGACTACGTCTGGTTCAACGGCCAGGTGAACTACACCACGCAGGACATGAAGATCGACCCGACCCAGGTGCTCAAGATCAACAGCTTCATGGGCAGCCCCGAGGACCCGACCGCGCGCATCTGGCCGGTCAAGCGTTTCGAGGGCAAACAGCCCTACGACAAGGTGCATTTGCAACTGCTGGTGCCGCACACCGCCACGCCCGATGACACCGCGTTCTGGTTCAACTTCGACTGGCCCAAGGCCTTGCAGGCCGGCGCCACCGCCACCGGCCAGCCCTACAGCGGGCAACACGACTTCGTGAAAACCGAGATGCTCTGGCCCATCACCCACATGGTGGCGCCTTCCAAAAATGCCGTGGCTTGCGCCTCGTGCCATACCGGCCCAACGAAGAGCCGCCTGGGTGACCTGCCCGGCGTCTACCTGCCCGGGCGCGACAGCCAGCCCTGGATCGACCGCCTCGGCTGGCTCGCCGTGGTGGGCGCCGTCGCTGGCGTGCTGCTGCACACCGCCGCCCGCCTGCTGACCCGCCGCCGCAACCAACGAGAGAACCGCCATGTCTGAGACCACCGCCTCCATGGCCAGCGTCGCCGACGCGGCCAGCCACACCCCCGCCCGCATCTACATCTACAAGCGCTACGAGCGTTTCTGGCACTGGTCGCAGGCGCTGCTGATCATCGCCATGCTCATCAGCGGTTTCGAGGTGCACGGCAGCTACACGCTGCTGGGCTTCGAGCCCGCCGTGCGCCTGCACACGCTGGCCGCCTGGCTGCTGCTCACGCTCTGGGCCTTCACCATCTTCTGGCAGTTCACCACCGGCGAATGGCGCCAGTACCTGCCGACGCACAAGCGGGTGATGGCGATGGCGACCTACTACAGCTGGGGCATGTTCCGGGGCGCGCCGAACCCGTTCCACAAGACCGTGCAGAAGAAACACAACCCGCTGCAGCGCCTGGCCTATCTCGGTCTCCTGGCCATGATCTCGCCGCTGATCTGGGGCTCGGGCCTGCTCTACCTGTTCCGCGCCTTCTGGCCCTCGCTGGGCATTGACCAATGGCTCACGCTGGAAGGGGTGGCCTGGGCGCACACGGCGGGTGCTTTCATGATGCTCACCTTCTTCATCGTGCACGTCTACCTGACCACCACCGGCCACACCCCCACCGCCCACATCAAGTCCATGGTGACCGGCTGGGAAGAGCTGCACGACGACGCCCATTCCGCGGACACACCGTCCGCTCCGCCGCAAGGCCACTGAGGAGTTTTCCATGTCACACGCCCCTGCATTGCCTTTGCCACCCGAGTCCGGCATGGACCCGGAGCGCCGCACCTGGCTGCTGGCCACCAGCGCCATGGGGGTGGCGGCCACCGCCGCCGTCGCGGTGCCCTTCGTGTCCAGCTTCGCCCCCAGCGAGCGCGCCAAGGCGCAGGGCGCGGCCGTGACCATGGATCCTTCGGTCGTCGAACCCGGTGAGCTGAAAACCGTCGAATGGCGCGGCCAGCCGGTGTGGGTGTTGCGCCGCACGCCGGAGATGCTCGCCAGCCTGGACGGCATCACCGACCTGGCCGACCCGGCCTCCGAGAAAGAGCAGCAGCCCGAATACGCCACCAACACCCACCGCTCCATCAAGCCCGAGGTGTTCGTGACGGTGGGCATCTGCACGCACCTGGGCTGCTCACCCGTGACCCTGCCGAAAGGCACGGCCAACCCCAGCGTGCCGGCCGACTGGAAAGGCGGCTTCTTCTGCCCCTGCCACGGATCCACCTTCGACTTTGCGGGCCGCGTGTTCAGGAACAAGCCCGCGCCCACCAACCTGGTCGTGCCACCGCACAAGTACCTCGCCGACGGCAGCTTGCTGATCGGCGAGGACGACAGCGGCGCCGCCTGATGGCATTTTTTTGAACGGAGAACAGCATGTGGTATTTCGCCTGGATGCTCGGTGTCGGTTTCGCGGTGTTGCTCGCCATCCTCAACGCCATGTGGGGTGAGCACGAGCAGGCCCGCGCGCTGTCGAAAGGCGGTGACGCATGACACCCGCCCCCGCTCCCGCCACGGGCCTGCTCGGCGCGGCGCCCGTGCCGGTGGCCAGCCGCGTGCACCTTCCCAGCCTGCTGGCCGCGCTGGCCATCATGCTCGTGGGCAGCATCTACCCGCTGCTGTTCGCCGATGCCAGCGGCCAGGCCGATCATGGCCTGGCCATGGCCCTGTTCTGGGCCATGAGCGCCGGGCTGGTGCGTGGCGTCGGTTTTGTCCCGCGCTGGTTCGGCTGGCGTTGGCTGTTCTCTGGCTGGGCCTGTGCCGCCGGCCTGTTGCTGGCCGCCTGGCTGCGCTGGGGAGCCTGAGGTGCTGTTCCGCATCCTGCACGACGAACGCAGCGGCGAGCTGAGCTATGTGCTGGCCGACAACGACGCGCGCGAAGCCGTCGTGGTCGATCCGCGCAGCCGCGATCTGCCGGTGCTGCAGGCGCTGCTGGGGGAGCGCGATCTGCGCCTGCGCTGGGTGCTGCGCACCCACCAGCACGACCACCTGCAGAGCCACGAACTCGAACGCCTGCGCAGCCTGGGCGCGCCCGTGGTGCAGGGCGAAGCCTGCGAGGGCACGCACACGGTGGCCGATGGCGAGCACCTGCCCGTGGGGAACGAGATCGTGCGGGTGATCACCACGCCCGGCCACACCGCCGGCTGCCTGAGCTTCGTCTGGCGCGACCGCGTGTTCTGCGGCGGCCTGCTCGCGGTGGACGCCTGCCCGTACCAGCCGCACCCGGCGGACCCCGCAGCGCTGTGGGACAGCATCACCCTGCGCCTCTTCACCCTGCCTGACGAGACCCTGCTGTTTGCCGGCCATGAGCAGCGCGCGCGCGCCGTGAGCACGGTGCTGGAGCAGCGCCGCTGGCACCCTTTCTTTGCCCGGCAGACGCGCGACGCCTTCCTGGCCCGTGTCGCCGCATTGCCGACGCAAGCAGCGGATGCCGTGAGTGCAGCGGCGGGCCACAACACCCAGTCCGTCTGAACGGGCGGCGACCCTGTTTTCTTTTCTACTCCGGAGTTTTCATGAAGCAACTGCATTTCCAGGAAAAATACCCCATCACCGTGGTGGACATCGCCAAGTCAGAGACAACCTACACCACCGTGGACGCCATCGCCGACTACTTCAAGGCCTGCATCGCCGCGACACCGCGCGTGAGCTACATCGCCACCTTCGATCACTTCGCGCACACGAAAGCCATCGACGGCGTCATCGCGCCCGCGATCCAGGCGGCGGTCAACGTGGTGTTCTGCTTCGGCCATGCGTTGCCCAACCCGCAGGTGCTGGCCGTGCGCCCGCGCTCCATCGGCATTGCCGACATGGGCGACCATTTTGTGGTCAGCTTCATGGACGCGCCCATGAAGCCCGCCAACGACGCCATGCAGGCCTGGACACTCGCGCTTCGTAACCATTGACCGGATACAGGAAACGAGATCATGTGGAAAGTCCTCAACTGGGCGCAGAAAAATCTGGTCTGGAGCATCCCGATCGCCATGGTGGCGGGCCTGCTGTTCGGGCAGGTGGCCGATCCGGCCTTCCTGCGCTGGGGCATCCTGCCGCTGACCTTCCTCATGGTCTATCCCATGATGGTCACGATGAACGTGCGCGACCTGCTCAAGCCCGGGGGCAACCGGCTGCAGGGCACGACGCTGGCCGTCAACTTCATCCTCATGCCTGCCATCGGCTACGGCATGGGCCTGCTGTTTTTTGCCGACCAGCCCATGGTGCGGCTGGCCCTGCTGCTGACCGCGCTGCTGCCCACCTCGGGCATGACCATCTCCTGGACCGGCTTCGCCAAAGGCAATGTGCCCGCCGCGGTGAAGATGACCGTGGTCGGCCTGATCGCCGGTTCGCTGCTGGCGCCGATCTACCTCAAGGCCCTGCTGGGCGCGGTGGTCGAGATCCCCGTGCTGCAGGTGTTCCTGCAGATCGCGCTGATCGTGTTCCTGCCGCTGGTGCTGGGCACGCTCACGCAGCGCTGGCTGGTAGACCGTCATGGTGAACCGCGCTTCAACGGCCACTACAAACCCAAGTTCCCACCGTTCTCCACGCTGGGCGTGCTGGGCATCGTCTTCGTGTCCATGGCGCTCAAGTCGCAGGACATCTTTGCGAAGCCCGCCCTGTTGCCCCGCCTGCTGCTGCCGTTGGTGCTGATCTATGCGCTGAACTTCGTTCTCAGCACCCTGATTGGCAAGTTCTTTTTCCAGCGCGGCGACGCCATCGCCCTGGTCTACGGCACCGTCATGCGCAACCTCTCGATCGCGCTGGCGATTGCCATGGGCGTGTTCGGCGAGCAGGGCGCAGATGCCGCCCTGCTGATCGCACTGGCCTACATCGTCCAGGTGCAGGCCGCTGCCTGGTACGTCAAGCTCACCGACCGGCTCTTTGGCGCACCGCCTGTGGCGCCACCACCCGCGGCTTCCAAGGCCGCCTGAAAGGAAACCCCATGCCCACAACTTCCACCCCTGTCACACCCTACGACGCCCTGGGCGGCGCCGAAGGCCTGCACCGCCTCGTCGACCGTTTCTACGAGCTGATGGACGAGCTGCCCGAGGCCTACGCCGCGCGCCGCATCCACCCCGAGAGCCTGGCCGGCGCCAATGAAGCCCTGTTCGAATTTCTCTCGGGCTGGTTCGGCGGGCCGCCGCTCTACACCGAAAAGAAAGGCCACCCGCGCCTGCGCATGCGCCACGTGCCCTACGCCATCGGACCGACCGAGCGTGACGAGTGGATGCTGTGCATGCGCACGGCGCTGACCGAGCA
>JAHIQV010000145.1 GCA_018903185.1 Gammaproteobacteria bacterium
CCGTTCTTCCAGGTCGGTGAATCCAAATACGGCAAACCGGTGCTGGACCGCGTGATCACGCCCGACACCCCGCTGGACGAGGCCGCCAAGTGCGTGCTGGTGTCCATGGACAGCACGCTCAAGTCCAACCTCTCGGTGGGTCTGCCGCTGGACCTCGCGGTGTACGAGGTCGACCAGCTGCAGAGCGACAAGATCACCTGCATCGACGAAAACAACCCCTACTTCCGCATGGTGCACAACACCTGGGGCCAGAAACTGCGCGAGGTGTTCGACAGCATCGAACACCCGACCTGGGACGGTGCCCACACCGAAGTGCCCCTGCTGTGTGAAAGCCCGCGCAACCAGCCACTGAAGAAGATCTCGAACTCAAGAGAAAAACTGATCTGATCAGGCCATGTCCCTGATCATCTTCTCCCACGCCAACAGCTTCCCCGCCAGCACCTACGGCGTGCTGTTCAAGTCGCTGCGGGCGCGCGGATTTTCCGTGCGGGCGCCCGAAAAATTCGGTCACGACCCGGCCTACCCGGTCACCAGCAACTGGCCGCATCTGGTGCAGCAGCTCGCCGATTTCGCGGCGCCGGAGATTGAGCGCCACGGCCAGCCGGCCTGGCTGGTCGGTCATTCGCTGGGCGGTTTCCTGAGCCTGATGTGCGCCGCGCGCCACCCGGCACTCGGCGGCCACGGCATCAAGGGGGTGCTGCTGCTGGACTCGCCCGTGCTGGGCGGCTGGCGCGCCCGGGCGCTGGAACTGGCCAAGCGCACCCAGCTGGTGGGCTCGATCTCGCCCGGCAAGATCAGCCGCAAGCGCCGCAACGCCTGGCCCGACGCCCAGGCCGCGTTCGACCACTTTGCCCACAAGAAGGCCTTCGCCTGCTGGGAACCGCAGGTGTTGCGCGACTACATCGCCCACGGCACGCACGACGAAACCATCGCACAGGGCACGCGCCGCGTGCTCAGCTTCGAGCGCGATGTCGAAACCGCCATCTACAACACCCTGCCCCACAACCTCGACCGCCTGCTGCGCCGCCACCCGCTGCAGGCGCCGGTGGCCTTCATCGGCGGCACCGAATCGCAGGAGATGAAACAGGTCGGCATGGCCATGACCCACCGGCTGGTGGGCAAGAACCACCCCGGGCGCCTGCTCATGGTGGAAGGCAGCCACCTGTTTCCGATGGAAAGGCCCCAGGAGACGGCCGCAGCCATCGAACGCGCGCTCCAGAGCCTGGCGCGCTGAGCGGCCACGGGCACCCACCCCGGGTGCCAAGGGGCGGAAACCCGGGTGAAATCCGGCGCTCGTTCGGCCGACCGGCCAGGGACTTCCTCCGGTATAACAGCTGACAGACGTCGCCCGTTCCCACACCGGCTCCCGC
This sequence comes from Gammaproteobacteria bacterium, assembly GCA_018903185.1. Classification (GTDB taxonomy): domain Bacteria; phylum Pseudomonadota; class Gammaproteobacteria; order Burkholderiales; family Burkholderiaceae_C; genus Hydrogenophaga. The sequence goes on from JAHIQV010000145.1 coordinate 1,371, forward strand.
CCAAGACCCCATGCCCTACACCGACGAACCGTCGAACCCCCTCCATCGCCTCTGGCGGCAGATCGCGGGTTGGCAGCCCGACCGCCACAGTCTCTGGAGCCGCTATGCGGTCGCCGTGGCCATCACGCTGGCGGCCGCCGTGTTGCGCATGGCCCTGGCGCCGGCCGAATCGGGCGGGCGCTTCATCACCCTGTCCCTGGCGGCGGCCCTCTCGGCACTGTACGGCGGGTTCCGCGCCGGCATGCTCAGCACCGTGCTGGGCATGGTGATGGTCAACTTTTTCCTGGTCAAACCCTATGGGGCGCTGGCGTTTGACGACCCGGGCGAAGCGTTCTGGCTCAACCTGTGGCACTTCATCACCGCGCTGGTGGTGGTGGGCGCCATCGCGCTCATGCAGCGGCAAAACCGCCTGTGGCGCGCAGCCGGTGAAGCGGTGCAGCGCAGCACCCGGCAACTGGCAGACACCTTTGAGCACAGCGCCACCGGCATGGCCCACAGCCAGCTGGACGGGCGCTGGATCCGTGTCAACCAGACCTACTGCGATCTGGTCGGCTACACCCGGCAGGAAATGGAAACCATGAGTTTTCGGGATTTCACCCACCCCGACGATCTGGAACTGGACCTCACCCTGCTGGCGCGCACCCTGGCAGGCGAAACCGACCACTAC
>JAHIQV010000146.1 GCA_018903185.1 Gammaproteobacteria bacterium
CTGCCGTCGTCGAAGAAGGCGCGTTTGAACCAGGCGCCATCCCAGGCTTCGCTGCCCAGCGCGACGCGCCAGCCGGCCAGCGCGGCTTCCCAGGCGCGCGCCCTGTCGCGTTCGCCGCGTGCACGCGCCAGCGGCAGCCAGGCGATCACGATGCTGCACAGGAACCAGGCCAGCCAGACCGACTCGCCGCGCCCTTCGCTGCCGACGCGGTTCATGCCGTCGTTCCAGTCGCCGGTGCCCATCAGCGGCAGGCCGTGGGCGCCCACCGGCAGGCTGCGGTCGATGGCGCGCGCGCCGTGTTCGTAGACGCTGGCGGCCTCGTTGCTGATGCCGGGCGTGTCGTAGCGGTCTTCCGCGCCCTCGGGCACCGGCGGGCCATCGAGAAAGTGCACAGGCTCTTCCAGCAGGGCCTTGTCGCCGGTCGCGTTCAGGTAGTGCGTGGTGGCGTAGGGCAGCCACAGCAGATCGTCGGAGAAATGCGTGCGCACGCCAGCGCCCCCCGGTGCGTGCCACCAGTGCTGCACGTCGCCGGCCTCGAACTGGCGCGAGGCACAGAGCACGATCTGCGCGCGCAGGATCGCCGGGTCGGCCCCCACCAGCGCCATCGCGTCCTGCAGCTGGTCGCGGTAGCCGGTGGCGCCGCCGGCCTGGTAGAAACCGGCCTTGGCCCACAGGCGCGATGACACCGTCTGGTAAAGCAGCCAGCGGTTGAAGAGTGTGTCAAAGAGCGGGTCGGGCGTCTTCACCTGGGTGCTGCCCAGCAGCGTGTCCCAGCGCGCCAGGGTGCGGCGTTCGCGCTCTCGGGCGTTGCTGGCGGTGGCCTGGCGCATGAGCGCACGCGCCGCCTCCGGGCTGGGCGCGTAGCCGAGCAGGAAGACCTGGTCGAGCGCCGCGCGGGGGCGCAGCGTGACCGGCCGGGAGATCGCGGCACACGGGTCCAGCCCGTGACCGCTGCGCTGCCCCAGGCGCTTCGGCAGCACCAGCTGGCCCTGCCGGTCAAAGAAGGCGCGGCGGTCGCAGGTCCAGTCCAGGCCTTCGGGGTCGTGCACGCCCTCTTGCGACTCGCAGAAGAAGGCGGTGCCCTCGCCAAAACCACCCGCGGCCTCGGTCTGGGTGCAGAGCAGCCCGATCAGGCCGGCGCCGGGCGGGCTCTCGAAATCCGGCTGGCACAGCAGGCTGGCGCGGTCGCTGCGCTTCTCGCCCATCATCCACTCCACCAGGCCGGTGATGCGCAGGTGGGCCTTGCCGCTGCCGTGGTTCACCAGCCGGATGCGCACCTGCTTGACCGCGGTGTCGGCATCGACGCACCAGCTCACCGACACGGCCAGCGAGCCGTGCCGGTGGCTGATGGTGGTAACGCCCTGGCCATGCACCACCTGGTAGCTGATGCCCTGGGCGGCCCAGGCCGACGGGGTCAGGCTCCAGACCTCGCGCGTGCGGCGATCCTGCAGCAGGAAACATTCGGGCGGCGGATCGCCCACGGGGTCGTTGGCCCAGGCGGTGAGCTGGTTCAGGCGGCTGTTGCCCGCCCAGGTGTTGCCGCCGCCGCTCTCGGACACCAGCGCACCGAAACCGGGGTTGGCCAGCACATTGCACCAGGGCCGCTGCGGCGTCTGCGCGGCGCCCGCCTCAAAGGCGAACGCGCCGCTGTCGTCCGAAAACACGCCTTCGGCCGGCGCGGCCGCGGTCTCGCCCAGGCGCAGCGGCACCGGGTCGGACAGCGCCCGCGCGCTGCCCCACTGCCCCGCCACCGGCGTTTCGTGGCGGTCGCACCAGCCGCGCACCTGGTGCAGCAGGGCCTGGCCGTCCGCCTGCAGCTGCACGCGCGCCAGCTGCCGCAGCGTGGTGACCTGTCCGGGCGTCAGCTCGTCGGCCCGCAACAGGTGCAGGCCGGTCACGGCGGGCCCGGGGCGGGCCTGCAGGTCGGCCGCGTGCTGCTCGATCAGCAGGGTGAGCTCGCGCTGCAGCGGCATGTGGTACGAGTGCGCCTCGTGGCTGAGCACCACCACATCGCAGGCCACGCCGGCGCGCAACCACTCGCGCAACACCAGCGCCAGCACGCGCAGCAGACCCAGGCCCTGTGACGCCCCGGCGTGCACCAGCAGCAGCGGGCGGTCGCCCGAGATCGCCAGCGGCCAGAGCAGGCGCCGGTCGCTGCGGTGCGATGGTGGGTTCGTGGGGCCGGCCGGCGGCATGTCCGGCCTGGGCAGCGTCAGCACCAGGGCGGTGGTCAGGGCGTGCAGCGCGGGCAGGTAGTCGGTGCGCGGGCGGTGCGGCACCGCCGAAATGCCGGCCAGCGTGGCCGACATCACCGAGGAGCGCGCCACATAGCTGGGCTGGCGGTACTTGTCGATCACGGCGCGCAGCGTGTCCGCATCGTCGCTGGCGGCGGTGGCGAAGGTGACCGTGGCCTGCCCGCCCGGCGCGATCAGCAGGCGCACGCCGAGCGCGGCCACCGGGTCCAGGCCGGTGGCCAGCGCGCAGGGCTCCAGCGGCACCGGGTCCATCTGCGCCAGCGGCTGGGCCGGCGTGTGGTGGCGGCCGAGCCAGCGCAGGCGGTCGGTCTGGCAGCGCAGCCCCAGCACCTCGCCCTCGGTGTCGGCGACAAAATGTGCCGCCTGCATCGATTTTTCGGTCTGCAGGCGCGGCGCGCGCACGCAGCGCAGCGCCTGCTGCTCGGGCAGCCAGTCGGTCTTGACGAACAGGTTGGAGAACGCCGGATGCGCCTCGTCGGCGGCGTGGCTGGCCAGGGTCACATCGAAGGCCGAGATCAGCTCCAGCTCGATGGGCTGATCGCTCAGGTTGAACAGCACCACCTTGCGCAGCTCGACATCGTCTTCCGGGCTGACCCAGACCGTGGTGTTGATCCGCAGTTCGCTCCAGACCGCATCGAAACACACGCGGTCGGTGTGGAAGCGGCAGCTGTAGGTCGCGTGGGGGTCGGGCGCGGGGTGGCGGGTGACCGACACCGGTGGGTCGGACTGATCCAGGCGCAGGTAGACGAAGCTGCCGCAGGCATCACGCAGCGCGTCGTCGCGCCAGCGCGTGATGCCGGTCTGGCCCCAGCGGCTCCAGCCGGCGCCGTTGGCGCGCAGCGTGACGCTGTAGCGCCCGTTGCCCAGCAGGTGCGTGGGCTCCAGCGCCTGCGCGCCGGGGGTGAGCGTGCGGATGTGGTCCGGCGCGCGGCGTTGCCAGGCCTGCAGCGGCAGTCGCAGCGGCGCCTGCAAGGTGGGCAGTTCGCGCGGCGCGCGCTCGTGCAGCAGCGAAGCCACCGCCTCCATGCGCGGATGCGCCATGCCCCAGCGCTGCGCCATGCCACCGCGCAGCACATTGGCCAGCGCCACCAGGCTCATGCCCTGGTGGTGCGCCATGAAGGTGTGGACCACGGTGAAGCGCTCGCCGTGGGTCTGCCGCGCGGGGGTGTAGTCCAGCGCCTCGAAGAAACCGTAGCGCCCGCGCGCCGACAGCGCGCCGAGGCGCCGCAGGTTGTCGCAGGCCAGACCCGGGTCCACCTGGGTCGCGAGCACGGTGGCGTAGGGCGCGATCACGCGTTCGTCCAACGGCGTGCGGCGCAGGGCCAGGCGCGGCACGCCCTGGGGCGCGTACTGGTAGGCCAGGGTGTGGTCCTGACCGGCGTAGGCGCTTTCGGAGATGCCCCAGGGCATGGCCGTGCCGTGCACGAAGGCCATCTGCTCCTGCAGGGCCGAGCGCCCGGCTTCGCGCAGGGCACTGCCGCGCGGCTCGGCGGCCACCAGCGAGGGCATCAGGTACTCGAACATCGAGCCCGACCAGGAACGCAGCACGGCGCGCCTTCCGCTGGCGAAAAACGGCCGGCCCAGCGCCGCCCAGTGGCGCACCGGCAGGTCGCCCTTGGCGATGGCGAGCAGGCTGGTGCTGCGCGACTCGGAAGCCAGCAGGTCGTAGAAGCTGGTGTCGAGCTGTTGCTCTTCAAGGCGGTAACCGATGTGCAGCAGGTGGCGTTTGGGGTTGTAGAGAAAGCGGAAGTCCGGTGCCCAGGCCAGCGCCTCCAGCGCAGCGGCGAGGTCCAGCAGGCGCCCCGTGGCGCGCCCACAACTGCCCGCGCCCACCACGGCAGCGTCCTGGCAGGTGGAGTGCAGCGTGGCGAGGTGGTCGCCCAGCATCCAGACCAGTTCGTCCTGCGGTGTGGTGACATGGCTGACGATGGCCGGGTGGCGCGCCTGCGTGAGGCCACCCAGTTCGCGGCGGGCCTCCTGCAGCAGGGTGTGAAAGGCGGCGCAGGCCACGGGCTCGCAGGGTTCGGGTGCGGCGGTCTCCAGCAGCCGGCCCATGGCGGTCTGCGACAGGGGCCGGTGCAGCAGGGTCTGCAGCAGGTCCAGGCGCGGCTGCAGCCGCTGGCGCGACCGGCGCAGCGCGTCGGCACCGGCCAGCGCGGCGTGTGGATCGCGGGCCAGCTCGGTGCAGGCCTGGGCCACGGCGAGCAGGTGCGCGCAGAGGTTGCCGCTGTCCACCGTGGACACGTAACGCGGCGGCAGCGGCTGCAGTGTCCGGGTGTCGTACCAGTTCAGGAAATGGCCGCGGTGGCGCTCCATCTGCTGCAGGGTGGCGAGCGTGGCTTCCAGCCGCGTCAGCAGGTCCTGCGTGCCGATCCAGCCGAACTGGCGCGCGCAGGCGGTGCTCAGCAGATACAGGCCGATGTTGGTGGGCGAGGTGCGGTGCGCCACCATCTCGTAGGGCGCGGTCTGCAGGTTGTCGGGCGGCAGGTGGTGGTTGTCTGCGTCCACGCAGCGCTCGAAGAGCCGCCAGGTGTCGCGCGCCACACCTTCAAGCAGTTCGCGGTCGGCCGCCACCAGCGCAGCGCGGCGGCGCTGCCAGGGGGTGTTGCCCAGCCACACCAGCAGCGGCGCCAGCGCCCACAGCCCGAGCACGGTGAGCGCCAGTGCGCCGGGGGCCGGCGTGAGCAGCCACAGGCCGCCCGCCAGGGCGAACGCGACCAGCGGCTCGGCGCGGTGCCGCCACAGCGTGGCCGGCAGGCCGGTGCCCAGCCCGGCCTGGGCCGCCTCGGCGGTGGTCCATTCGAGCAGGTGGCGCCGGCTCACCAGCAGCCGGTGCAGGGTGCGCAGCACGGCATCGAGCGCGAGCAGCGCCTGCTGTGGCAGCAGCGCCAGGTGCCAGAGTCCGCCGCCCAGCGCGCGCAGCAGGTCCAGCGACGCGGCGGCCAGGTAGCGCTGGCCCAGCAACTGCCAGCGGCGCGGCACACAGCCCGCCAGCGCGCCCATGAGCGGACCGGCAGCGTAAGCGGCCAGCGTGAGCGCCAGCGCGGCGGGCAGCGACAGGCCCAGGCCCGCCATGGCCAGGCCGATGAGCAGCAGGCAGGCCGGTGCCACCAGCGAGCGGCGCAGGTTGTCCAGGAGTTTCCAGCGGTTGATGGCGCCCAGTGGCCACGACCGGGGCCGCAGCAGGAAGGGCAGCAGTTGCCAGTCGCCGCGGGTCCAGCGGTGCCCGCGCGAGGCGGCGGCGTCCGCGTGGTCGGGGTCGGGCTCGATCAGGGTCACGTCGGTCACCACGGCGCAGCGCACCAGGGCGCCTTCGAGCAGGTCGTGGCTGAGCACCTGCTCGGTCGGCAGGCGCTCGCCCAGCACGGCGTGCAGCGTGGCCACGTGCAGCAGGCCCTTGCCGGTGAAGCTGCCTTCGGCAAACAGGTCCTGGTACACGTCCGAGCTCATGGCGCTGTAGGGGTCGATGCCGGCCTGGCCGTCGAACAGCCACTGCCAGGCGGTGCGCCTGCCCTCCCCCGCCAGCGGCGGCACCACGCGCGGCTGCAGGATGCCGTAGCCCTGCAGCACGCGCCGCCCGGTCTCGTCCAGCCGGGGCTGGTTGTCCGGGTGTTCGGCCACGCCCACCAGGTTGCGCAGGCGCCCGGGCGGCAACTGGGTGTCGCTGTCGAGCGTGAAGAGGTAGCGCGTGTGCGGCGCCATGTGCGAGAGTTCGCCGAGCTCGAAGAAGGGCCCGGGCGTGCCGGTGGCCAGCGCGGCCACCAGTTGCTCCAGCTTGCCGCGCTTGCGCTCCCAGCCCAGCCACTGGCCTTGCGTGGCGCTCGGGCTGCGCTCGCGGTGCAGCAGCAGGAAACGCGGCGGGCTGCCCGGCGCCACCGGGTAGCGCGCGTTGAGCGCCGTCAGGAGGCTCTGGGCGTGGGACAGCAGAGCCTGGTCTTCGGGTCGGTGTTCGGTGTCGGCATCGGACCAGTCGCTGAGCAGGGCGAACTGGGCGTGGGCTTCGGGGTTGGCGAGGTGGTGCAGGTGCAGCCGGTGCACCGTCTGCGCGATACCGGCCGGGTGGTTCAGCAGGGCCGGCACCACCACCATCACCTGGGCCATCGGCGGAATGCCGTCGGCCAGCAGCAGGCGCGGCAGGTGCGCGGGTTTCACCGACTCGCCGATCAGGCGGTTGACCACCGCCACCACGGCTTCGGACGCGGGCAGCAGCATCACCAGACCCACCAGCACGCTGCCGAGCTGGACCGGCCAGCCCGCGGCCAGCCAGTCGGGCCGGTGCAGCAGCACCGCCACCAGCAGCAGCGTGCCGGCCAGCATGGCGCCGAGGTAAGCGGGCGTGCGCGAGAACCCGGCGAACGAGCGCCACAGACCCGCCACGCGGTGTTTCAGGCCGAGCGCCTGCTCCAGCGTGGCGCGGCCTTCGCCGCGCAGCCAGTGGCCGGCC
>JAHIQV010000147.1 GCA_018903185.1 Gammaproteobacteria bacterium
CGGCGCCGCGCTCGGCGTCTACAACACGCTGCAGTCGGTGGGCTTCTTCGTCGGTGGCGCGGTGGGTGGCTGGCTGGCGCGTGCGCACGGTGCCAGCGGCCTGTTCGCCGTCTGCGCGCTGGCCACCCTGGTGTGGCTGGTGGCGGCCTGGCCGATGCAGGCGCCAGCCGTCAAACGCTGACGTTCGGCGCATCCTTCCGGACGAGGTGCCACGGGGCCGGTCAGTCCTTCCGGGGTGGCGAGCCGCTGGTCGGCGGCAGGTCGTCCTCGCCCGCACCGTCCAGCAGGGAGCGCTGCACCGGACCCCCGGCAGGAGGCTCGTCGGGCGGCGGATCAGCGGGCGCTGTTGAATCGGGCATGGCCGGCGCCGGGGCGGGCGTATCGGTCTCGGCCGCAGCCTGGCGGGCGTGGTGTTCGCGGGTCGGACGCAGCATCAGGTTGGACAGCGTGCCGTACAGCGGCCGGCTGATCAGGCGCGAGATCAGGCTGGCCAGCATGGCCGCGGCCATCAGGCTGAGCACCATCGGCCGGCCGTCGATCATCTCCATGACGATGATGAACGAGGTCAGCGGGGCTTGCGTGGTCGCGGCCAGGAAGCCGGCCATGCCCATGGCGATCAGGGCGGGCGTCAGCGCGCTGGCGTTGCTGCCGGCGACGACCTGGGCCACGTCGTGACCGACGCCGGCACCAATGGACAAGGAGGGCGCAAAGATACCGCCTGGTACGCCGCTCCAGCTCGTGATCCAGGTGGCCATGAATTTCAACAGCACGTAAAGCCGCGAGATGTCGCTCTCGCCGGCGAGCATGTTGCGCACTTCTTCCGCGCCGGCGCCGAAGGTTGCGCCTCCTGAAGCCAGGCCGATGATCGCCACCATCAGGCCGCAGGCCGCGGCAAAGCGCACCGGGAAACGTTTGCGATAGGCGCTGAACCGGTCGGGCATGCCGGCCAGCGACGCGGCCAGCAGCCGCGCGAAGAGCCCCCCGAGCACGCCGCAGATCACCGTCACCAGCACGCCCGGCAGGATCGCGCCCCAGCCCAGCCTGGGCACTGCGATCGAACCGAAATAGGTCAGGTTGCCGAAGGCCGAAATACTGACCAGACCGGCCAGCACGATGGCGGCGATGATGAGGCCGTTGTTGCGTGCTTCCAGTTTGTTGGACAGTTCCTCGATCGCAAACACCACACCCGCGAGTGGTGCATTGAACGCCGCCGCGATGCCGGCCGCGCCGCCCGCCACGAGCAGTGCCCGTTCGCTCATGACCGAACCCGGGCGCAGCCAGCGGCGAGCGTCGTGCATGACGCCTGCGGCCACCTGCACCGAGGGGCCTTCGCGCCCGGCCGACAGGCCTCCCAGCAGGCTCAGCGAGCCCAGGACAATCTTGGCGAACGTGATCCGCAGTGACACGAAGCGGTGCCGCGAATCCCTTGGCAGCAGGGGATCCAGCGCCGTCATGACCTGGGGAATGCCCGAGCCCGCCGCGCCCGGGAAATAGCTGCGTGTGCACCACACGATGAACGCCGTCAGGGCCGGTGTCCAGATCAGCACCACCCAGGGTGCTGCGGCGTACAGGTGCATGAACCACTCGAACGCGGTCTCGCTCATCAGCGTGAACAGGACCACGCACAGGCCGGCCAGGATGGCGTAGCCCAGGACCACGGAGCGGTCCAGCCACGCGCGACCATCGGACAGTTCGTCCTGCAGATTCTGAAAGAAATCGGGTTCGCGGTTCATGTCGGGCTGCGTCCATTGTGGCATTGGACGCACTGGCGCGCCGCCCGGCTCATGCGGCACAATCGTGGCAGGCGGTTCCGTGCGCCCGGCTGCACCGGTCCGCCGTTCTCTTCAGATACCCCAAGGAATTCCATGGCCTCCGTCAACAAAGTCATCCTCGTCGGCAACTGCGGCCGCGACCCCGAAATCCGTTACCTGCCCTCGGGCAGTGCCGTGGCCAACGTGACGGTGGCCACTTCCAGCCGCCGCAAAGACAAAAACAGCGGCGAAATGATCGAAGACACCCAGTGGCACCGGGTGACCTTTTTCGAGCGCCTGGCCGAAATCGTTGGCGAGTACGTGAAAAAGGGCAGCCCGATCTACGTTGAAGGCCGGTTGCGTTACAGCACCTATATGGACAAGACCACCGGCGTCGAAAAGAACTCGGTGGAAATTGTCGCCACTGAAATGCAGCTGCTGGGTGGCCGCGAAGTCCGTGGCGGTGGTGAAGAAGGTGGCGCAGGCGGTGGTGGCGGTTATTCCCGTCCGGCTGCGGCCCCGCGCCAGGCCCCGCCCGCAGCCCGCCCGGCACCGGCTCCCGCTGCGGCCCGCCCGGCCAGTGGCTTTGACGACATGGACGACGACATTCCGTTCTGACTTTTCACGATCCCTGATGCCACGTCTGTCCTCCCGGACGTGGCCTTCACAACCCGCCCGGCGTTAGCCCGGCGGGTTTTTCTTTGGGCGCGTGCGGTATCTTTGCCCCATGAACTTCTGGGACCAGAACTTCTCCGTCGCTGGCTACAAGTACGGCACCGCGCCCAATGCGTTCCTCATGGCGCAGGCGCACCGGCTGAAGCCGGGTAGCGACGTGCTCGTGCCCGGTGACGGCGAGGGCCGCAACGGTGTCTGGCTGGCGCAGCAGGGCCACCGCGTGACCGC
>JAHIQV010000015.1 GCA_018903185.1 Gammaproteobacteria bacterium
GGCAGCGCAGTTGCTCGGCCAGCCAAAGGTAGCTCGCGTCGTAGGCGCTGAGCTGGTAGCGCTGGGCCAGCGCAAAGGTCTGTTCCACGTCGAAGTCGGTCAGCTCGACCGCCACGCTGTGCCATTGCGCCAGGCCGGCGGCGGCGGCTTCGGCCGCGCCTCGGCGTGCCTTCTTGACGGCGACGCTGCAGATTTCAGCCTGCAGCAGGTGGGGCGCATAGAGCCGGTGACCCGACAGGCGCTGCAAGGCCTGGTCCATCCACGGCTCCTGAAACAACACACCGGCCAGCGCGCTGCAGTCCACCACCATGGGCGGCCGGGGCAGGTACTGGGCCGGGGGCTCGGCCACGAGCAACACGGGCGTGGGGGTGGCCTGGCTCATCGGGCGTCCCGGTCTTGCCGGATCAGATCGATGCTGGATGGCCCGGTGGGCAGGCCTTGGGGGAAGCGGGCTCGCAACTCGGCGGCCACTTGCTCGACGGGTTTCCAGGCCTGCCGGCTGGAGCTGCTGGGGAGTGCGCGCGCTGTGCCACTGGCCAGCAAGCCCGGCCCGCCAGCGTCTGCGCCCTCGGTCACGGCGCGCTCCAGAATGGCCATGAGCTCACCCTGGAGCGAGCGGTGGTTGCGCGCGGCCCGCTGGCGCAGCACCTCGGCCCAGGCTTCAGGCACGTCTTTGATCGACAGGTTTGACATGTTTTGGCTCCAAAATGGATCTGAATCCATTTTGGAGCCAAAAACGTGGTTTGTCGACTGGTTGCCCAACGGGGCGCTGAGCCCGTGTGAAGGGTCAGCGGATGTCGCCGTCCACATAAAACCAGCGCCCGCCTTCGCGCACGAAGCGGCTGGTCTCGTGCAAGCGTTGCCCGCGGCCGGCCACGCGCGAGCGGGCCACGAACTCGACTTCGGCGTGGTCGGCGTCGATCACGCGGTGGCGTTTCACGTCCAGCCCCAGCCACTTCACACCGGGCTCCAGCGTCAGGTCGGCCGGGCGGGTGCTGGCGTGCCAGCTGCTCTGCAGGTACGCCACCCGCTCCAGCACGAAGGCGCTGTAACGCGAGCGCATGAGGCTATCGGCGTCGGGCGCCGGGGTGTCGTGGTCGAGGTAGCGCCCGCAGCAGTCGTCGAACGCACTGGCTTTGCCCCGCGCGTCGGTCCGGCCACAGGGACAGACGCTCACGGGCACCCCAATCAAGCGGCCTTGCGCGCCGCGTGCCGGGCCTTGTGCGCCTCCAGGGTTTCGGTGGGCGCGTCGGCCCTGGTCCACGCGGCAAAGCCGCCGTCGATGTGGGCCACGTTGGTCATGCCCATGTCTTGCAGGGCCTTGGTGGCCAGCGCGCTGCGCCAGCCGGCGCCGCAGAACAGCACGAACTCCTTGCTTTCGTCGCCGAACACCGGCTTGTAGTACGGCGACTCGGGGTCGACCCAGAACTCCAGCATCCCGCGCGGCGCGTGCAGGGCACCGGGCACGGTGTCTTCGCGTTCGAGTTCGCGAACGTCGCGGATGTCGACCACCTGCAACGTGGCGTCGCCCGCCTCGAGTCGCTTGCGCACCTGCTCGACGCTGTAGGTGGTGATCTGCGCCGTGGCTTCGTCCACGAGCGCGCGGAATCCTTTGGTGATGGGCATGGGTCGGTGTCTCCTTGTGCTGGAATTATCGACGCCACCGGGCTACGCCAAACGCCATGGGTTCGCTGGCACAAGGGCATTGCGCGGCGGTGTCCAATGAATGCCTCGCGGCAGCCCGCCGCCCTGCCCTGGAGCGCCCATGACCGACCTGTCCGCCTTCCCCATCACGAACAAATGGCCTGCGCGCCACCCGGACCGCCTGCAGCTGTACTCGCTGCCCACGCCGAACGGCGTGAAGGTCTCGATCATGCTGGAGGAAACCGGCCTGCCCTACGAAGTGCACCGCGTCGCCTTCGACAGCAACGACCAGCTCTCGCCCGAGTTCCTCTCGCTCAACCCGAACAACAAGATCCCCGCCATCCTCGACCCCAACGGCCCCGGTGGCCGGCCGCTGGCGCTCTTTGAATCGGGCGCGATCCTGATCTACCTGGCCGAAAAAACCGGCCAGTTCCTGCCGCAGGACGCGGCGGCGCGCTACGAGACGCTGCAGTGGCTGATGTTCCAGATGGGCGGCGTGGGGCCGATGTTTGGCCAGCTCGGCTTCTTCCACAAGTTTGCCGGCAAGGACTATGAAGACAAGCGCCCCCGCGACCGCTACGCCGCCGAATCGCGCCGCCTGCTGGGCGTGCTGAACCAGCGCCTGGCGGGCCGCGACTGGATCATGGGCGCCGACTACAGCATCGCCGACATCGCCACCTGGCCCTGGGTGCGCAACCTGGTCGGCTTCTACGGCGCGGGCGATCTGGTGGGCTTCAAGGACTTCCCCGAAGTCGCCCGCGTGCTGGCCCGGTTTGTCGAACGTCCCGCCGTGCAACGCGGCCTGAACATCCCGGCAACCCCGGCCTGAAAAACAAGAGGAACCGACAACGCCTATCGCAACGAGCGAGGCAGCGCCCAACCCAGGGCACCGCGGGTCCGGCTCCGCCGGCCCGCCAGTGCCGCCCCCTGGAGGGGGTGACGCCGCAGGCGGCGCAGGGGTGAGCTTATTTTCTCCAGAAGGAGCCCGTGAACAGCACCAGCACCGTCAGCAGTTCCAGCCGGCCGAGCAGCATGGCGAAGGTCAGCACCCAGATCTGGAAACCGCTCAGCACGCCGAAGTTGCTCGCCGGTCCCACCTGTCCCAGGCCCGGACCGATGTTGTTGACCGTGGCGACCACGGCAGAAAACGCGGTCACGATGTCCAGCCCGGTGAACAGCAACAGCATGGTCAGGCCCATGGTGACCGCGCCGTAGATCAGCATGAAGCCAAAGGTGGCGTTCATGACCGACATGGGCAGGATGGCGCCGCCCATCGTGACCGGGTTCACCACGCGCGGGTGGATGCTGCGCACCAGTTCGCGCCGCGCCTGTTTGATCAGCAACACCATGCGCACCATCTTGATCCCGCCGCCGGTGGAGCCGGCACAGGACACGAAACAGCCCAGGAACAGCAGCAGCACCGGCGCGAACACCGGCCACTGCGCATAGTCGGTGGAGGCGTAGCCGGTGGTGGTGGCCAGCGACACCACATGGAAGGCGCTGGTGCGCAGGGCCAGGGCCAAGTCGTCATACACGCCGTGCCCCAGCAGCAGGCTGGCGACCAGCATGATCGAAACCAGCAGCACGCTGATGTAGGTGCGGATCTCGCGGTCGCGGATGATGGGCCGCAGCGAGCGGCTGCGGATCACGATGAAATAGCGCACGAAACTGATGCCGGCCAGGGCCATGAACACCGTGGCGACGGCCTCTATCGTCGGCGAGCTGAAATGGCCCAGGCTGGCGTCGTGCGATGAAAAGCCACCCAGGCCCATGGTGGTGCACATGTGCATGAAGGCGTCGGCCCAGCTCATGCCGGCCCAGCGGTAGGCCAGCATGCAGGCCACCGAGAAAGCGGCATAGACCCCCCAGAGCCCGCGCGCCGTCTCGGAAATGCGCGGTGTGAACTTCGCGTCTTTCATGGGCCCTGGCGTTTCGGCCTTGTAGACCTGGTAGCCCCCCAGCCCCAGCATGGGCAGCACCGCCACCACCAGCAGCATGATGCCCAGGCCGCCCACCAGCTGCAGGAAACAGCGCCACACATTGACGGACACCGGCAGGTAGTCCAGCCCGGAGAGCGCCGTGGCCCCGGTCGCGGTGAGCGCGCTCATGGCCTCGAAATAGGCCTTGGTCCAGCCGATGCCGGGCACCGTGAACAGCAGCGGCAATGCGGCGTAGGCCGGCAGCACGATCCACACCAGATTGACGAGCAGGAAGCCGTCGCGCGCCTGCAGCTCGCGGCGGTGGCGGTTCGTGGCGGCCCACAGCGCCAGGCCGCTGAGCGCGGCCAGCGCAAACGCCCCTTCCCAGACGTAGCGGTACTGCTCGTGGTCTTCGCTCCAGGCCCAGGCCAGCGGCACCAGAAAGCTGAAGGCGAACGCAAACAGGATGCGCGAAAACACGTTCAGGACCGGCAGCAACGTGTACATGGGCGCGATCTACTTGCGCCAGAAGCCGGGCGTGAACAGCACCAGGAACGACAACATTTCCAGCCGGCCCAGCAGCATGGCCGCCGTGCACACCCAGGTCTGAAAATCGGTCAGGCCCGCAAAATTCCCCGCCGGACCCACCTCGTTGAGCCCGGGCCCCATGTTGTTGACACTGGCCACAACGGCCGTGAACGCGGTGTCGAACGGCATGTCGGTCAACAGCAGCAACATGGTCAGGCCGATGATCGTGCCGCCGTACACCAGCATGAAGCCCAGCACCGAAAAGATGGTGCTGCTGTCGATCAGGTGCCCGCCGAGCGTGACCGGGTTGACCGCCCGCGGATGCACGATGCGCGACATCTCGCGCTTGGCCTGCTTGAACAGGATCACCAGCCGCGCCATCTTGATTCCCGCACCGGTGGACCCGGCGCTGGTGGCAATGCCCGACAGCATGATCATGAACAGCGGCGCAAACACCGGCCAGGTGGTGTAGTCCACGGTGGAATACCCGGTGGTCGAGCCGATCGACACCACGTTGAACAGCGCCACGCGCAGGGTGTCCAGCGGATCGCTCATGGTGCCCTTGAAGAGCAGCAAGCCGGCGATGAAAACACCCGATCCCACCAGCAGGGCC
>JAHIQV010000148.1 GCA_018903185.1 Gammaproteobacteria bacterium
CCGCCAGCTGGTTGGCACTGGATGGTGCTGGCGCCACCAACGCCGGTGTGGCGGCGCGAGAGGCTTCGGTGTTCACCGTCGCCACGGGCGCGGCCGGGACCACCGTGTCGGCGGCCGTTGCCACGGCATCGGGGAAGGGTTGAATGGCCGGCGTGACCGGTGGCGCAGGCGGCTGGGGCGCCGGCTGGACTCGGGCGGGGGGTCGTGGTTTGACCTCTGACGGCGCGGGAGCTGGCGGTGGCGGCTGCACGGCCGGTTCGGGCGGACGCTCCGCCTCCCACTGGATGGCCATGTCGAGCCGGGTGGACGGCGAGATCGGCGCCGGGCTGTTGGCCATCCCCCAGGCGAGGGCCGCCACCAGCGCGCCATGCAGCACGACCGAGCGGCCCCAGTCGCGCCAATGCAAGCGGTGCGAAACGGTGGCGTTCATGAGCGCTTGACCTCCAGGCTGACCTGCTTGAAGCCCAGCGACTTGACCCTGTCTACCAGTTCCACAAAACTGCTCAGCGCCAGGCGCCCGTCGGCGCGCACCACCACCGGCGTGCTGCGCGGCTGCGGGGCGAGTGCCGCCGCCAGGTCGCTCACCGGCTGGTCGTTCAGGTACAGGGTCTGGTGTTGCGTGTAGGTCAGCACCAGTGGCGCGGTGGGGGAAGCCACCGCAGACCTGGCGACCGCCAGGTCCACGGGGATGCGCCCGTTCACCACGAAGGTGGCCGTGGTGAGCACGATGGTGAGCAGCACCAGCATCACGTCCACGAGGGGCACGACGTTGATTTCGTCGATCTCGTCCATGGCGCCGTCAGCCCCCGTGGGCCTCGTCGAAGTCCGTCAGGCGCTCCCGCACGCGGCGGCGCAAGGTGTTGTTCAGCGCCACGCAGGGGATCGCGACCACGATGCCTGCGGCCGTGGCCTTGAGCGCCAGGGCCAGCCCGGTCATGATGGATTTCACGTCCATCTCGCCCGTGGCGCCCAGGGTCTGGAAGGTGAGCATGATGCCCAGCACCGTGCCCAGCAGCCCGAGGTAGGGCGCGTTCGAGGCCACGGTCCCGATGACGTTCAGGCGCCGTGTGAGGTCGCTTTCCAGCCGGGCACGACTGGTGTAACCACGCGCATCGATCCGGCTGAAAAAACGCTGCCGCTCCAGCGCGATGGCCACGACCGCCACGCTGAGCAGCAGCAGGATGCCGAACACGGCGTATTCCACGAGGGGGCGAAGTCCTTGCATGGGGCCTCCTCAGAAACGCAGGGCCAGACCGACGCGCCAGACGCGTCCCGGATCGACGGTGATGGACATGTCCTCCGCGTTGTACCGGCCGTCGTACCGGAAGTTGGTCGCATAGCTCTGCGCGTCGTTGGTGCCGCGTGCGATGGTGTAGTGGCGCTTGTCGAACACGTTGTCGATACGCATGAAGGCGCTCAGCGTGGCCCCGCTGAGCCAGGAGGTCTTGCGCCTGAAGTCGGCCATGAGGTTGAACACCGTGCGGCCCGGCCATTTTTCCTGGTTGATTTCGTCGGCCCAGGCGGTGGCGCGGTAGTCGAGTTCGGCCGACAGCTTCCAGACCGGGTCCGGTTTCCACGACGTGCGCAGGTTGATGGCATGCGGCGGCACGCGGGGGACCTTGTTGCCGGTGTTGTTGTAGGGCACGAGCTGGTAGCAGTTGTTCCAGTTGGGGCTGGGGCCCGTGCAAGCCCCGGTGCCGACCAGCGTGCCGCGCGGATTGCCCTGTGCCAGCAGGAACTGGTCGTACCGGGTGAAGGTCGAGTCCAGGTAGGTGTAGGCCAGGTCCCAGCTCCAGGCCGGCGAGATCGAGGACTGCAGCGCCAGCTCCAGGCCACGCGAGCGCGCGCCGCCGATGTTTTCGTAGCGGGCGATGTTGGCGGCATTGCCGTTCGAATACTGGCCGTTGGTGTCCAGGATGAAGTCCTTGCGGTCGATCTGGAACACCGCGGCCTGCAGACTGGCCTCGCGCTCCAGCAGCGTGAAGGTCTTGCGCATGCCGACTTCGAAGTTGGTGGCCTGCTCTGTCTTCAGGTCGGGGTTGTTGGCCACGCTGCCCGAGGGGTTCTGGCTGCCGCGGTAGAGCTGGTCCACCGTGGGGGCGCGAAAGCCCGTGGAGATGTTGCCGAACAGCACGGTGTTGGCCAGGCCGCTCCAGCTCAGGCCCAGGCGCGCGCTGTCGGCGTCGAAGGTCTTGCGTTCGGCGATGGCCGAGTTGCGGTTGCCGGACACCGGCTTGGCGTCGTAGTCGAGCTCGATGCGGTCGTGGCGCAGGTTGCCGGTCAGTGTCCAGTCCGTGGCCAGACGCCACTGGCCTTCGCCGTAGAGCGCCTGCACGTTTTCGCCGGTGCGGTCGTCGGTGAACACGGTGCCCGCCGCCGTCGGCCTTTCCATGGGGCTCGGGCTGTTCCTGTAGTCGACCATGGCATGGGTCTGGTTCAGGTACTCGTTGCGTTTGATCTCCACGCCGCCCATCCAGGCCATCGGGCCCGTGGTGGTGCGCAACTCGCTCTTCACCC
>JAHIQV010000149.1 GCA_018903185.1 Gammaproteobacteria bacterium
CAACGTGATGGTGCTCAGCAGCGTCACCCCGTCTCTGGCGTCGATGCTCGACCAGCAGATCGATGGCCGTAACGACGCACGCTTCGGCCGCTTCCGCGATGTGTCGTTCGCCAACGCGATCGCGACCACCGTCGGGCAGGTCTGGCCCATTGACGACCGGATGGCGTTCGGCACCACCGTGGCGACCTCGCTGGACGAATCCCAGGTGGCGGTGACCACCGCGTACCTGCAGATGATGCGCTGAGGGCGCGCCGTCCCTGCGCGGCCTCTGGCCGGGGTCAGTGGGCCGCGGCGGCCAGCGCCTTGCCGATCCGGTGCCGGCTCACGGTCGGTTTGGGTACCTTGTGCGGCAGGTGCTCGAACCAGCGCCGCACATCGTCTTCCACGCACAGGCCGTGCATGTAGTTGTAGATCGCCTTGCGCAGGCCGATGCCGAGCGCGTCGTGGTCGGTGCCCGTGGGGTCGATGAAGCCGATGTCGTTCTTGGCGAAGCTCACCGGCGGCAGCGGGATCAGCTCAATGCCATACGCCGTCGGGTCCATGCCCACGGGGGAGTGCACGGTGCAGCTGAAGCGGTGGAAGAAGCCGCTCTGGATGCAGCCGGCCTCGAACAGCTGGCGCACGTATTCGAGCGCGTCCACCGTGTCCTGCAGCGTCTGCGTGGGAAAGCCGTACATCAGGTAGGCGTGCACCAGGATGCCGGCGTCGGAAAAGCCCTTGGTCACCCGGGCCACCTGCTCGACCGACACGCCTTTTTTCATCAGCGTGAGCAGGCGGTCGCTCGCCACTTCGAGGCCGCCGCTCATGGCGATGCAGCCGCTTTGAGCGAGCAGCTCGGCCAGCTCAGGCGTGAAGGTTTTTTCGAAACGGATGTTGCCCCACCACGAGATGTTGAGCTGGCGCTGGATCAGTTCTTCGGCCAGCGCCTTCAGGGCCTTGGGCGGCGCGGCCTCGTCCACGAAGTGAAAGCCGGTCTGACCGGTTTCTTCCACGATCTGCTGGATGCGGTCGGCCAGCTTCTCTGCCGTGGCGGTTTCGTAGCGGCCGATGTAGTCGAGGCTCACGTCGCAGAAGCTGCACTTCTTCCAGTAGCAGCCGTGCGCCACGGTGAGTTTGTTCCAGCGGCCGTCGCTCCACAGGCGGTGCATGGGGTTGAGCATGTCGAGCAGGCTCAGGTAGCGGTCCAGCGGCAGGCCATCCCAGGTGGGCGTGCCCACGTCTTCGAACGGGATGTCGGGCTCGGCGAAGTTGACGTAGCGCACGGTGGCCGTGCTGGTTTTTTCTCCCTTTTCTCCTGGGGGTGGGTTGGGGTGAGTGCTGTCTTCGAGCACAAAAGTGCGTTGCAAGCGCTGGCGCCCTCGTTGCCCATGAAGGTGTTCGATCAGCGACAGCACCGGCCGCTCGCCCGCGTCCAGCGTCACGTAGTCCACGAAATCGAAGACCCGCGGGTCGGACAGTTCGCGCAGTTCGGTGTTCACAAAACCGCCGCCCAGCGCGATGCGGATGTGCGGGTGGTGCGCCTTGATGGTCTGCGCGATGCGCAAGGCCGCGTAGACCGAGCCGGGAAAGGGCACCGATAGCAGCACCAGCGCGGGCTTGTGGCGGTGGATGGCGGCCAGCGTCAGGTCGCTCAGCAAGTGATCCACCAGCGTGGGCGGCGCGGCCAGTGCGGCCGCGAGCGGGTCGAAGGTGGGCTGGCTGCTGGCCAGCGACTCGGCGTAGCGCACGAACTCGAAACGTTCGTCCACCGCGTCGCGCAGCACGTCGGCCAGATCGTTGAGGTAGAGCGTGCAGAGGTGACGCGCCTTGTCCTGCACGCCGAGCGCGCCGAAGGCCCAGGCCAGCGGGTCGCCGCTGCCGTCGTCCACGTAGGCGTCGAGCGCCGAGAAGCGCGGGCCTTCGGGCAGCAGGCCGCGCGCGGCGATGCGGTGGGCCAGCGTCGAGTCGCGACCCTGCAGGTAGGCGATGGCGGGGCCGATGGTGCTGCGGTAGTCCGCGAACTGGTCGAGGAAGGCGTGCACGCTGCCTGAGCGTTGCGCCTCGGGCTGGGCCAGCGCACGGCCGCGCACAGCTTCTAGCCCGGCGGGCGTGAACAGTTGGAGCACCAGCGCCAGCGCCAGGTCTTCCTGCACCGCGTCGATGCCGCGCGAACGCAGGAAGCCGGTGAGGTAGGCGGTG
>JAHIQV010000150.1 GCA_018903185.1 Gammaproteobacteria bacterium
CTTTTCGCGCCAACTGTGTGGTCTCTTTGGGGCCCATCTGTACCGGTCACCCAGGCGCGTGTGCGCCTTGTGGGGGCCGGCACTCGGTTAGCATGGAAACGCCATGCCTGCGCCCCATCCCACGCTCGCGCTGTGTCCGGCCCCGTTGGTCGAACCGGTCCCCGCCCTGCCGCTGTACCAGCAGATTGCGCAGACACTCGCGCAGCTGATCCACAGCGGTGCGTTCAAGGCCGGTCAGCGCCTGCCGTCTGTGCGGGAAACGGCTTTGACGCAGGGTGTGTCCATCTCCACCGCGATGCAGGCCTACCGCCAGCTTGAAGAGCAGGGGCTGGTGCAGGCGCGCCCCAAGGCGGGCTACTTCGTGCGTCGCGCCCAGCGCATCGCCCAGCCCGGCCTGAGCGCGCCGCCCCAGCGCAGCTTTCTGCTGGAGCGGCAAAGCCGTTCCGAGGCCTTCGCCATGCTGCACCAGCCCGGCGACCGGGCGACGTTTGGTGGTTTCACCCCGGAAAGCAGCGAACTGTTTGACGAGGACCGTCTGCGGGTGGCCATCGGCCGCGCCTCGCGGGTGCACCGGCACAGCCTGACCGAATACAACAAGGCCGACGCAGGACGGCCCGCGCTGCGTCAGGCGGTCGCCCAGCGCGCCCTGCAGCTGGGCTGCGCGCTGGACGCCAATGACATCGTGATCACCGCCAGCTGCACGCAGGCCGTGAGCCTGTGCCTGCGCGCGGTCACGCAGCCGGGGGACGTGGTGGCGCTCGAATCGCCCACTTTTTTTGGCTACCTCGACCTGATCGAATCCCTGGGCCTGCGGGTGCTGGAGATCCCCACGCACCCGGCCACCGGGCTCTCGCTGCCCGCGCTGGAACTGGCGCTGGACACGCAACCCGTCAAGGCCGTGCTCGCGGCCCCCACGCTGTCCAACCCGCTGGGATCGGTCATGCCACTGGCGGCCAAGCAGCGGCTGGTGCGCCTGCTGGCCCAGCGGCGGGTGCCCTTGATCGAAGATGTGGTGTTCAACGACCTGTTGTCCGGGGATCAGCGGCGCAAGGCCGCCAAGTCCTGGGACACCGAAGGCAACGTCATGATCTGCGGATCGTTTGCCAAAACGCTGACGCCGGGGATTCGCCTGGGCTGGGTCGAGGCCGGTCGCTGGCGCGATGCCGTCGCCACCCACAAGCGGCTGCAGGGCGCCGCCACCAACGTGGTGCTGGAAGAGGCGCTCGCCGATCTGCTGACCCAGGGCAGCTACGAAGCCCACCTGCGCCGCCTCACGGCGTCCATGCGGCAACGCCGCCACGAGGCACGGCATCTGATCGCGCACCACTTCCCCACCGGCACACGGGTGAGCAATCCGCCGTCGGGCGATACGCTGTGGCTGGAGCTGCATCCTGCGATCGCCAGCATGGACCTCTTCAAACGCTGTGCCAGCGAGGGCATCACCTTCGGCCCGGGCGAACTGTTCACCGCCACCGACCGCTACCGCAACTGCCTGCGCCTGAACTTCTCGGGCCCCTGGAACGCCATCACCATGCAGGCCCTGGCGCGCATCGGCGAGATCGCGCGCCAGATGCTGGAGCGCCCCGCTGCCAGCCCGACGTCCCCGCTACTGCGGCGCGCTTAGGCGACTGCGCGGCGGGAAAACCAGCACCCGCGTTCCTCCGCCCGCAGCCACAATGGCCGCACCATGCTGAAAGACCCGATCACCCCACCCATGAGCGCCGCGCGGGCGCACGAGATCGCCAACGCCTTCGACCTGCGCGCCCTGCCCGCCGACTTCCTGACCAACCCCTACCCGGTGTACGCCGCCCTGCGCGAGCACGAACCGGTGCGCCACATGCCCGACGGCTCGGTGTTCCTCACCCGCCATGCCGACCTGGTGGCGGTGTACCGCGACGCGGCCACCTTCAGTTCGGACAAACACGTGGAGTTCGCGCCCAAGTACGGCGCGGACTCGCCGCTGTTCGAGCACCACACCACCAGCCTGGTGTTCAACGACCCGCCGCTGCACACCCGCGTGCGCAAGCTCATCATGGGCGCCCTCACCCGCCGCGCCATCGCCGACATGGAGCCCGGTCTGGTGATGCTGGTCGACAGCCTGCTGGACCGGCTTGAAGCGCAGGGCGGCGGCGACCTGATCGAAGACTTCGCCTCGGCCATTCCCGTCGAGATCATCGGCAACCTGCTGGGCGTGCCGCACCAAGACCGCGACCCGCTGCGCAACTGGTCGCTCGCCATCCTGGGCGCGCTGGAACCGGTGGTGACGCCCGAACAGCACGCGCTGGGCAACCGCAGCGTGACCGAGATGCTGGACTATCTGCGCTCGCTGGTGGCCGAGCGCCGCCAACGCCCCGGCGACCCGGAGCGCGACGTGCTCACGCGGCTGATCCAGGGCGAGGTCGACGGCGAAAAACTCAGCGAGGTCGAGTTGCTGCAGAACTGCATCTTCCTGCTCAACGCCGGCCACGAGACCACCACCAACCTGATCGGCAACGGCCTGATCCTGCTCGAAGAGTTTCCCGCTGCCAAGGCCGGGCTGCTGACCGATCTGCAGGCCACGGCCAGCGATGCCGCCGCGCAGGAACAGGTGCTCACGCTGGCGGTGGACGAGTGCCTGCGTTTCGAGTCGTCCAACCAGCTCGGCAACCGGCGCGTCCTGAAAGCCACGCAGGTCGGTGGTGTGGACCTGCCCGAGGGCGCGCTGGTCACGCTGTGCATCGGCGCGGCCAACCGCGATCCGGCGCAGTTCCCCGACCCCGAAACGCTGGACCTGCGGCGCGCCACCAACAAACACCTGGCGTTCGGCTTCGGCATCCACCAGTGCGCGGGCCTGAGCCTGGCGCGGCTCGAAGGCCGCATCGCCATCGGTCGCTTTCTGCAGCGCTTCCCGGACTACCAGTTGAGTGAGGCGCCGACCCGCGGCGGGCGGGCGCGCTTCCGCGGTTTTCTGAACGCGCCGTTCAAGATCGGCTGATCTCCTGGACTCCCGCGCCCGGGGTGGCACCCGCTGGCGATGCCCGACGCCGCAACCGTGGCCACCGGTTGGCTCAGGGCACCGACGGCGCCGTCAGCGCCTGCGTCACCGTCATGGCCTTCAGGCTGCTCGCGGCCCAGAAGGCTTCGGTGCCGGGCGAGTTGGGCAGCAGCAGCCGCTCGGCCAGCGGTGCCAACGGGGTCTGCGCCGGGTCGATCAGCAGCACGTAGCGCTCGTCGTCTTCGTCGAGCCGCCCCAGCCAGTCCAGTGCCACGAGGGCCGCCACCGGTTCTTCGAGCTGCAGGGCTTCCACGCGCAGCGTGTGGGCCAGGGCGGCGAGGCTCTGGCCTTTCTGCGCCGCGCCCCGCGCCAGGTGCAGTTGCTCCAGCAACTCCAGCGCCAGCTGGAAGCTCCAGCCGGGGCTGTCACCGCGCCGCGCAATGCCCGCCATCAGGCTGGGCAGGTAGGCGGATACCACAGCGCCCAGAAGGATGATCACCCAGGCGACGTAGAACCACACCAGCAGGATCGGCACCGTGGCGAAGGTGCCGTAGACCACCGAATAGGTCGGCACCTGCGTCAGGTACCAGCCCAGCGCTTTCTTGGCCAGCTCCAGGCCACTGGCCACAAAGAAGCCGCCAATGAGCGAATGGCTCCAGCGAACGTGGGTGTTCGGCACGTAGCGGTAAAGCGCGCCCATGCCGCCCACCACGATCGCAAACTGCACCGTGTCCAGCAGCAGGCGCACGGCACCCGGCAGCGCCGAGACCATGCCGCTCGAAGCGGTCAGGGCGTAGGAGGTGACGGTGAGGCTGACCGCGAGCAGCAGGGGCCCCAGCGTGAGCACCGCCCAGTAGACCAGGATGCGCTGCGTCAGCGGACGCGCCTGGCGCACGCGCCAGATGTCGTTGAGCTTGCGGTCGATGGTGAGGATCAGCGCCAGGGCGGTCACCAGCAGCACCAGTGCGCCCGCCCAGCCCATCTGGCCGGCCTTGGCGGCAAACTGGTTGAGCGAACTCAGCACCTGCCGGGCGATGTTTTCCGGGATCAGGCTCTTGACCAGCCAGCCCTGCAGCGTGACCTGCATGCGGGCAAACATCGGAAAGGCGCTGAAGATCGCCAGCGCCACGGTGAACAGCGGCACCAGCGAGATGGTGGTGGTGAACGTCAGGCTGCTGGCGGTGACGCCCAGGCGGTCTTCGCGGAAACGCTCGCGCAGCGTGATGGCGGTGTTGCGCCAGGGGAACTTCAGCGTGTCTTCCCACAGTTCGCGCAGAATGGTTTCCATCGCCCGCAGGCGCTGATTCAGGGTCATCCCGGTATCATCCCAGATTGTCCACGGGCGCACCTCCGGTGCCGCTGCCCGCCAACTTTTCCCCTCCATGCCCGCCGCCCTGCACACCCCTTCGTCACCCGCCTCGCCCGCCGTCTCGTTCACCCGCTGGCTCGCCGTGGGCAGCCTGCTGGGCCTGATCGTGCTGGGCCTGGCCTGGGAACTCTGGCTCGCGCCGCTGCGCCCGGGTGGCTCCTGGCTGGTGCTCAAGGTGTTGCCGCTGACCCTGCCGCTGGCCGGGCTGCTGAAAAACCGCATGTACACCTACCGCTGGCTCAGCCTGCTGGTGTGGGTGTATTTCACCGAAGGCGCGGTGCGCGCCACCAGCGACAGCGGCCTTTCTGCCGCGTTGGCCGGCATCGAGGTGCTGCTGTGCGTGCTGCTGTTCGTGGCCTGTGCGCTGCACGTGCGCATCCGCCAGCGCGCCGCCGGCCAGGACGCCGTGGCCGCCGACAAGGCCAGCCACGCTGCCGCCACCGGCGCCGCGGCCGATCCCGTCAACACCACCCCCCGCCCATGAACGCGCTGCTTGACCCACTGCGTGCCATCGTCGGCGCGCCCCACGTGCTCACGCACGACGACCCGACCACCGACTTGAGCGCCTGGGAAAACGACTGGCGCCAGCGCGCCCGCGGCCGTGCGCTGGCCGTGGTGCGCCCCGGGACCACCGCCGAAGTGGCTGCGGTGGTGAAGGCCTGTGCAGCGGCCGGTGCGTCCATCGTGCCGCAGGGCGGCAACACCGGCCTGGTGGTGGGCTCGGTGCCCGATGACAGCGGCAAGCAGGTCGTGCTGTCGCTCACGCGCATGAACCGCGTGCGCGCCATCGACGGCGCCAACCTCACCATGACGGTCGATGCCGGTTGCGTGCTGCAGACGCTGCAGGAAGCCGCCGAGAAAGCCGGTTTTCTGTTTCCCCTGAGCCTCGCGGCCGAAGGCAGTTGCTCCATCGGCGGCAACCTCGCCACCAACGCCGGCGGCACGCAGGTGGTGCGCTACGGTAACGCGCGCGATCTCTGCCTGGGCCTGGAAGTGGTCACCGCGCAGGGCGAGGTGTGGCACGGCCTGACCGGCCTGCGCAAGGACAACACCGGCTATGACCTGCGCGACCTCTTCGTCGGCAGCGAGGGCACGCTCGGCGTCATCACCGCGGCCACCATGAAGCTCTACCCGCTGCCCGCCGCGCAGCTCACCGCCTGGGCCGCCGTGCCCAGCCTGGACGATGCGGTGGCCCTGCTGGGCCTGGCGCACCAGCACCTGGGTGCGGGCCTGACCGGCTTTGAAGTCATGGGCCAGTTCGCGCTGAGCCTGGTGGCCAAACACTTCCCGCAGCAGCGCGTGCCGCTGTGGGAAGACACGGCCTACTGTGTCCTGCTGGAGAACAGCGACAGCGAGTCCGAAGAACACGCGCGTGCGCAGTTCGAGCGCCTGCTGGAAACCGCGTTTGAAAACGGTGTGGTGAGCGACGCCGTGGTGGCCGAGAGCCTGCAGCAGGCCCACGCGCTCTGGCACATCCGCGAGAGCATCCCGCTGGCGCAGTCCGAAGAAGGCCTGAACATCAAACACGACATCAGCATCCCGGTCTCGCGCATCCCGGCCTTTTGCGCCGAGACCGACGCCCTTCTGGAGCGCGAGATTCCCGGCGTGCGCCTGGTCAACTTCGGCCACCTGGGTGACGGCAACCTGCACTACAACGTGCAGGCCCCCGCCGATGGCGACCCCAAGGCCTTCCTGCGCGAGCAGGAGGCGCGCGTGAACACCCTGGTGTTCGACGCAGTCGCGCGCTTCGACGGTTCCATCAGCGCCGAACACGGCGTGGGCAGCCTCAAGGCCGACAAGCTGCCGCACTACAAGGACCCGGTCGCGCTGGCGCTGATGCGTTCCATCAAGCAGGCGCTGGACCCGCAGAACCTGCTGAACCCTGGGCGCGTGCTGCCGCGCTGACCCTGGCACCGGGTCACGCCGGCCTCTTTGCACACCGGAATCCGCCGCTTGGCCCACCTGCTCCTGCTCGCCATCGTTTACGTGTCCTTCGTCAGCCTGGGGTTGCCCGACGCCGTCATGGGCGTGATCTGGCCGGCGATGCGCGCGGACATGGACCAGCCCCTGGCGGCCCTGGGCGTGCTGACCCTCACCATGACGGTGTGCGCCGCGCTCAGCGCGGGCTTCGCCGGGCGCATCGTCGCGCGGGTGGGCACCGGCGTGGTGGTCGCGGCCAGTTGCCTGATGACCGCGCTGGCCCTGGTGGGCTTCTCCATCGCGCCTTCGTTCGCCTGGCTGGTGCTGCTGGCCATTCCGCTGGGCGCAGGCGGCGGCGCGGTGGATGCCAGCCTGAACCACTTCGTCGCCGCGCACTACTCCTCGCGCCACATGAACTGGCTGCACGGCTTCTGGGGCGTGGGC
>JAHIQV010000151.1 GCA_018903185.1 Gammaproteobacteria bacterium
AGTATATTGAATGGGGGTTTTGGCCCTCCTTTTAGTCTCGTGCTAGCACGGATGCCAGCCCGGCCCGGCGCTGCTCGCCGGTCAGCGATCAGGGCGCCGCTGGTCGATTCGGGTGGGGGCGGGTGGTTGTTACGGCTGCTAACCGGGTGGCTTGCATCACGCTCGCATCGCGATTGAAAATTTCCATGACCTTGTTCCGGTCAACACCTTGAACCCGATCCGGAACCCGGTTAATCTGCAGTTGCCCGTCGTTGATGGGCATCAAACCGGCGACGCGGAGCATCCGCCAACCGGTTCCAAACGGGAGCAATCTGTTGCTTCCAGGCTGGAGAGACATCCAACTCCCTCCGCCAAAACTGACGGCAAGTGCAAGTTGCCCGCCGTCAACCCCGGTGGGTTCTGCTCACCGGGGTTTCTTGTTTTTGGACGTGCGTGATCGGCATCGGAAGCAACAGCAGCGACAATACGTGCTTCGCCAGGCGCTTCGACGCGCCGGCTCCTATATAGAACGATCCCTGTATGTCGCTGTTTTCCCTGCGAAGAAGTCCCCCCCAGTCCAACGCCCCGGAATCTGCCGTGAACACGCCCGCCAGCTCCAAGCCAGCCGCTGCCAGCGCCGCTCATCCCCTGGATGCCCTGACCGGTGGCGCGTTTTCTGCGCCCACCTCGGGCGAACGCGCGTCCCGCATCCGCGAATGGCTGGCCAGCGAACCGGGGCTGGAGCAGATGACCGAGGTGTTCAAGGAGCTGTCGCAGCGCGACCGGGGTGCGGCCAAGCCGCTGAAGGAAAAGCTGGACGAACAGAAACGTTTGAAGGCCCAGGAACAGATTGCCGCCGAGTGGGCCGTCAAGGCCGAGGCCCTCATCGGGCAGTCCCGTCTGAACCTGGCCGATGCCATGGCCTGGCAGCGCGACGCCGCGCGTGCCGGAGCGCCGTTGTCGCGCGAACCCCTGGCGGGGCTGAAGCAGGCTCTGGCCGAACGCGTCAAGGCGATCGAGGATGTGCAGCACCGCGTTCAGGTGGAGCGCGAGTCGGCGGTGCTGATGGCCCAGCGCATCGAAGTGATGTCGACCAAGCCGTGGCGCGAAGCCCTGCAGAGCGCCGAAGCGCTGCGCACCGACGTGGCTCAATGGCAGCAGCAGGCCAGCACCCTGGCCGACGACGCCCAGTGGCCCAGCGTCGAGCCCAAGTTTCCCCCGATGCTCCAGGCTTCCCGCAGTCAGCTGCAACTGGTGTGGGAGGCTTTCGAAGCGGCCCTGGCCCAGGCGGTTGCGGCCGATGCAAACCCGCAGGCGCCGCTGCCTGCCGTGCCGGTGTGGGCGGACGAGTTGCGTGCCGCGCGCGGTGTCGACGCCGCCGTGCCAGGTGAAAAAGCCGCTCACGATGCCCAGGCCGCCCAGGAACGCCGGGCCAAGGTGCTGGCCGAGCTGGACCGTGCCCTGGGTGTGCTGGAGCGCGAGCTGGCCGAGGGGCATGGCAAAGCCACGCCGAAGGCCGCGGCCGATGTGCGTGCGGTGCTGAAGTCGCACGCCCGCCTCATCGGTCCCGAGCTGGAGGCCCGCGCCCACGCGGCGCTGACCCAGGCCGGTGATCTGGAAGACTGGCAGCGCTGGCGCGCCGATCAGCTGCGCGAAGAGCTGGTGAAAAAGGCCGAGGCCCTGTTGCAGCCGCCCGAAGGCCAGCGGCTCGGCGGGCGCAAGATGCAGGAGACCCTGCGCAGCCTGCGCGATCAATGGAAAGCAACCGACCAGGGCGGCCAGCCCAACCACGCGTTGTGGAAGCGTTTTGACGAAGCCTGCACCGAGGCCCACAAAGGCGTCGAGGCCTGGCTGACCCAGGTCCGCCAGCAGGCGGAGGCCCACAAGACCCAGCGCATGGCGATCATTGAAGATCTCAAGGCCTGGACGGCTGCGCACGCGGAGAGCACCGACTGGAAGGCCCAGGTGCGTGAACTGCACGCGTTCTCCGAGCGCTGGCGGGAAGCGGGCCACCTGAGCGAAAAGGCGTTTGCCGAAATGCAGCCGCTCTGGAAAACCGCCATGCACGCCGCGCACGCCGGTCTCGAAGCTGCGCAGGCACAAAGCGTCGAGCGCCGCCGGGCCCTGATCGACGAAGCCAAGGCCATGGGCGCCGCGCCCCAGTTGCGCATCGACGCGGTCAAGGCGCTGCAGCAGCGCTGGCAGGCCGAGGCGCACGCGGTGCCGCTGGAGCGCAAGCAGGAACAGAAGCTGTGGGAGGCCTTCCGC
>JAHIQV010000152.1 GCA_018903185.1 Gammaproteobacteria bacterium
GCCTTTCTCGCGGTGGTGAGCATCGGCGCGGTGTGGAGCGTGTGCGCGCCCGACATGGGCACCAACGCCGTGCTCGACCGCTTCAGACAGATCGAACCCGTGGCGC
This sequence comes from Gammaproteobacteria bacterium, assembly GCA_018903185.1. Lineage (GTDB taxonomy): Bacteria > Pseudomonadota > Gammaproteobacteria > Burkholderiales > Burkholderiaceae_C > Hydrogenophaga. The sequence goes on from JAHIQV010000152.1 coordinate 107, forward strand.
TGATCGCCTGCGACGGCGTGACCTACGGCCTGAAGGATTTCGACCGCCTGTCCGTGGTGGCCGAACTGCGCGCGGCGCTGCCCACGGTGCGCCACGTGATCCTGCACACCAACCTGGCCGAAGACCCGGCCGCGGTGGACCGCGCGCTCGAAGCCGCCCAACCCTGCACCGCCTTCAGCACCGCGACCGCGCGCTACGACGCGGCCACCGCCGCTTTCGAGCCGCTGTGGCTGCCGTTCGACCACCCGCTGTGGATCGTCTACAGCAGCGGCACCACGGGCCTGCCCAAGCCCATCGTGCACGGCCACGGCGGCACGGTCATCGTGGCGATGGCACTGAAGATCATCCACAACGACGTGGGCTGCAGCTACGCGCCCAACAGCTGGGGCGAGCGTTACCACTGGTACAGCTCGACCGGCTGGGTGATGTGGAACGCACAGACCAGCGGCCTGCTCAACGGCACCACCTGCGTGCTCTACGACGGCAACCCGGCATGGCCCGATGCGGCGGCGCTGTGGCGCTTCATCGACGAACAAAAGGTCACTCTTTTCGGCTGCGGCGCTGCCTATTTGATCAACTGCAGGAAAGACGGTCTGCGGCCGCGCGACATCGCGCCACTGCAGAGTCTGCGCGCGATCAACGCCACGGGTTCACCGCTGCCGATCGACGCCTACCACTGGGTCTACGACGCGGTGAAGTCCGATCTGTGGCTCGCCTCGATCAGCGGCGGCACCGACATCGCCTCTGGCTTCGTGGCCTGCGCTCCGATCTTGCCGGTGACCGCGGGTGAGATCCAGTGTCGCGAGTTGGGCGTGGCGGCCTACGCGTTCAACGACAAAGGCGAACCCGTGATCGACGAGGTGGGTGAGCTCGTGATCACCAAGCCCATGCCATCGATGCCGATTTTCTTCTGGGGCGATCCGGAGCACCGGCGCTACCTGGAGAGCTACTTCGAGATGTACCCAGGCCTCTGGCGCCATGGCGACTGGATCCGCTTCACCGAGCGCGGCACGTCGGTGATCTACGGCCGGTCGGATTCGACCATCAACCGTTACGGCATCCGCATGGGCACGGCCGAAATCTATCGGGTGGTGGAAGAGCTGCCAGAGATCCGCGACAGCCTCGTGATTGATCTCGAATACCTCGGTCGGCCCTCGTTCATGCCGCTGTTCGTGGTGCTGGAGCCTGGCCAGTCGCTGGACGACGCCTTGAAGGCCCGGATCGTTCAACAGATCAAGACCAAGGCCTCCGCCCGGCATGTGCCGAATCAGATCTACCAGGTCGACGAGATCCCGCGCACGCTCACCGGCAAAAAAATGGAAGTGCCGGTGCGCAAGCTGTTGCTCGGGGCAGAGGCCGAGAAAGTGGCCAGTCCCGATGCGATGGCCAACCCGAAGAGCATTTCCTTTTTCCAGCGTCTAGCCAATGAGCTGAAAGCATCGCAGACCACCTGATCCGATTTCACCAACGCCCATTTTTTACCCCCCGCGGAAAGCTGCAATTCGACGGCAACCGCATACCTACCGTGTAGCAACACAAGGAGACAAGCATGAGCAACAAACCCAAAGTCCTGATGATCATCACGCTGGACACCAAAGCGGTGGAAGCGAACTTCATTCGCGAGGTGCTGGAGTCGCAGGGCGTGGACGTGGTCCACCTCGACGCCAGCATCCGAGAATCGACCGATTCGAGCGTGGAGATCCCGCCCGAGGCCGTGGCCGGTGCCGCCGGCAAGACGATCCAGGAAGTGCGCGACCTGAAGCACGAAGGCAAGTGCCAAGGGGTCATGATCGAAGGCTCGGTCAAGTGCGCCCTCGAATACCACGCCATGCACGGTTTGAGCGGCATCATCGGCGTGGGCGGGTCGATGGGCACCGCGCTCGGCACCGTGGTGATGGGCGCCTTCCCGTATGGCCTGCCCAAGGTGATGGTGTCCACCATGGCCTCGGGCTTCACCAAGCCCTTCATCGGCGCGAAGGACATCAACATGTTCAACCCGGTGTGCGACATTGCGGGCCTGAACAGCATCACGCGCGACGTGTTCCGCAACGCCGCACTGGCCACCGCCGCCATGGCCAAGAACTACTCGCCCACACGCGTGGAGCCCAAGCCTCTGGTGGCAATGACCACGCTCAGCACCATCGACGCCTGCACGGTCAATGTGCGCAAACAGCTGGAAGACAAGGGTTTTGA
>JAHIQV010000016.1 GCA_018903185.1 Gammaproteobacteria bacterium
CAGAAAGAAGTCCAGCGCCTCGGTCATGAAACGCGTGTTGTCGGCCACGGTGTTGATGCCGGCTTCCGGGTTCATCTCGCACATCAGCAGCAGGTGGTCCAGCCAGTGCGCGCCAGCGCCTTTCAGGCCATCGGGCCAGGGATCGGGGTTGGTGGTGCCGACGTCCGTGCCCACGTACTCCTTCATCGCGTATAGGCGCATTTCATGGCCGCTGGGCAGGTTGAACTGCAGCATCCGCCCGGTGGAAGGCAGCGTGCCTTCGGGCAGCATCGTGGTCTTCACGCCCCAGGCTTCGACGCTTTTTTGCAGGGCGTCCAGGTCGGCGTCTTTCTCGACCTTGTAGGCCACGTGGTTCAGGCCGGCCTGGTCCGAGGGGGTCAGGATCAGCGAGAACTTGTCCCACTCGTCCCAGCACTTGAGGTAGACGTTGCCCGCCTTGTCCTTCATGGTCGTCTTGAGGCCGAGCACGTTTTCGTAGTGCCGGACCGCGGCGTCCATGTCCATCACTTTCAGGCTCGCGTGCCCGATGCGCATCACACCCATGATTTGTCTCCTGTGAGTTGGTTTACTGCTGCTGAGGGATCGGGCTGGCAGTCGCAGACTCTGCGCGCCCTTTTGAAAACGGTTTCTCCAACTTGCCGGCCACCTCCAGGTGCACCGGTGTCTGGGGCGCCACGCGGCAGGCCAGCGTGTAGCCCAGGCGTTCTTCTTCTCGCGTCACGTGGGCGCGACTGATCGGACCGAGGGCCTTGGTATCGCCATCGAGGATGCGGACCTTGCAGACGCCGCAGCCACCGTTGACGCAGCCCACCGGGATGCCCTTGCGGCCCAGGCGCAACATGCCGGTGAGCAGGCTTTCGTTGGCGGCGCAGGGGAAGGTCTCGTCGGTCTGCGCGACGTTCACGGCGAACTTGGGGCGGGTGTCGAAGAGGGACATGGCCGTCACACCCGCTGGAAGAGAGGGCTGCGCGTGGCCTGTGCATCGGCCGCCGAGAGGAACTTCTCGGTGTAGATGTCGCGTTCGAACAGGCGACCCTGCATCAGGGTCGTGATGCAGGCTTCGATCATGGGCGGCGGTCCGCACAGGTAGGCTTTGCGACCGGCGAAGTTGCCGTTGAAGTGCACCTTGGCGGCCTCGTGCACGAAGCCGCGCAGGCCGTCCCAGTCCGAGCCCTCGGGCTCGTGCGAGAGCACCGGCACGTACGTGAAGTTGGCGTGCTGCGCGGCGAGCGCGCGGAACTCGGCGTCGTAGTACAGCTCCTCGCGCGAACGTTGTCCGTAGACCAGGGTGATCGGCAGCGTGCAGCCGCGCGCGAGCAGGTCCGTGATCATCGAGCGCGGACTCGACAGGCCCGAGCCGCCGGCCATGAACAGCATGGGCTGTTGCGCCGATTCGCGCACAAAGAAGCGGCCGTAGGGGCCGGCCACACGCAGACGGTCGCCGGTCTTCAGCTGCTCGTGCAGCCAGGTGGTGCCGGCGCCGCCGGGCAGCCTGCGCACGTTCAGCTCGATGCTCTTCGTGGCGTTCACATCGGCGGGGTGATTGGCGATCGAGAAGGCGCGGCTGCCCACGCCCGGGATCTCCACCTGCACGTACTGCCCGGCCTGAAAGTCGATGGCTTTGTCCAGCTGCAGATGGATCGCCTTGATCGTGGGCGTGAGGTCCTCGATGCGGCTGACCGTGGCGGCGAAGTCGCGCACCGGGATCACGCGCGCATCGGGCTCCTCGTCGATGTCGGCCTCGATGGTGGTGTCGCTCTGCAGCGTGCAGCAACAGGCCAGCGTCTTGCCGTCGTCGCGCTCGAATTCCATCAGGGCGAACGGGTTGGCCGCGCCGTGGTCCACCTCGCCGTCGCACACCTGCACCTTGCAGGACCCGCACAGACCGTGCCCGCAGGCGTGCGGCAGGTAGATGCCCTGCCGCAGCGCCGCGTCGAGCACGGTCTGGCCTTCCTCGACCTCGATGGTCGCGCCCAGGGGTTCAATGGTCAGTTGGTAGCTCATGGACAGCTCAGCTGAAGGATCCCTTGATGCCGGTGAGGCCGGGCGTGCGGAAGCGGATCGCGTCCTTGTGTTGCAGGCCGTTGTCGGCCAGCGACTTCGCCGGATCGGGCTGCCAGGGCTGGCCCGACTTGAGCCACTCGACGCTGGACCAGTCGATGCGTTCGAAGTCCGGGTGCTCGCCATAGATGCCGGGCAACACCGCGGTGGGCAGGGCACCGAAGGGCATGTCGGGTGGCAGCGGCAGGCAGAAGGGCGCGCAGAACATCAGGTGGTCTTCCCAGCCGATGTAGAGCAGGGGCGCGGGAAAGTTCTCGCGCACATCCTTGGCCGGGAAGTTGTAGTCAGAGATGGCGACGACGCTCATTTCGCGGCTCCCGGTTCGGTGGCGGCGGCCGTGGTGGCCGCGGGTGGGTCGCCACGCCAGGCGGCGAAGTTCTTCTGGTCTTCCGAGCCTTCGAAGTCGAAGTTGTCGCGGCCGACGTTCAGCTCGTAGTAGTCGAGCACCGCCATCAGCGGGTCGAAGCCCTCCACGGTCGGGTCGGTGCCGGGCTTGAAACAGTGGCCCTGGTAGATCTGGTGCACCGGCAGCCAGCTCTGCACGTATTTCTCGGGTTCGTGGTCGAAGATGCCCTTGCAGTGGTCCGAGCAGAAGTGGTACTTGTTGCCGAAGTAGTCGCTCTCGCGGTAGCAGATCTTGCTGGCGTCACCGGGTTCGGTGAACAGCATCGGGATCTGGCAGGTGGTGCACAGCATGGGCAGCGTCTTGTTGTAGAAGCGCTTGCCGGCCTGCTGCTGCTCGCGGAAATGCTCCAGCCGCGGGCGGTAGTGCTTGTCGAAGGTGTCGGGGTATTTCTCCGACAGCCAGGCCATCTCTTCTTCGGTGGGCACCCAGGTGTGGAAGGGCGCGGCCGCGTTGTAGTTGTAGAAGGTGTTCCAGGCCTGGTGGCTGATGTGGTCCTTGCCTTCGCAGGCGTCCTTCCAGCCCTTGGGCTCGCGGATGCCGTAGCGCGCCAGGTCCTTGAAGAGGGCGCCGCCGTTTTCTTCGGCGTACATCTCCCAGGCTTCCTTCCAGCTCATCACGCGTTTGGGCAGCATGTAGTCCTGCATCATGGCCACCAGGGTGAGCAGGCGGTAGCCGCGCCAGAACCATTTGTCGATCCAGCCCTGCACGATGGGCACGTTGGCCGGGTCCTGTTCCAGCAGGAACTTGATGCACTCGATGCCCAGCGTCATGTGGCGGCTCTCGTCGCTCTGCGCGCTGAAGCCGAAGGTGACGGTGCTCATGTCGCCGTTGTGCGCCGCGCCGCTCATGAAGGGTACGAACAGCAGGTTGGTCAGCACGTACTCGAACGAGAAGCTCACGGCCACCAGGAACTCGAACGGCCCACCGGTGATGGCGTCTTCGAAGAAGGACTTCGGCACGGAGAGGTACCAGACGCGGTCGAACCAGTGGTTCGAATGGTGCATGCCGTTGAAGTACTTGTTGTAGTGGCTGATGGCGTGGGTTTCGGTCTGGTAGTGGCGCAGCTCGTCCACCGACTGCATCTGCGCGGCGACCCGCGCGCCCTCGCCGGTGAACTGGCGACCCACGTGAGCGAAGCCGCGGTGGGCGTAGTACTCCAGCGGCGTCACGCCCTGTATGAACAGCTTGAGTGCGTTGATGTATCGCGCATCGCTCACGCCGAGCTGGCCGTTGTTCTGCGCGAACGCCTCGATCACGGCGTAGAGCTTTTTCTCCTTCTCGCCCTGGTACTTCCAGTACGCATCCATGGTCAGGCGGAACGGGTCTTCCCATTTGTTCCAGTCGTGGATCTTGATGCCTTCGTATTTGTCGTACGGGAAGACCTTGTCCATCGGCTGGTAGGTGGTTTCCCAGCCGAGGCCGCGGGTCATGGCGGCATAGCGGTCTTTCAGACCGAGCTTTTTTCGGGTGACGCGGGTGTCCATGTTTGTCTCCTCTGTGGGGTTGTTCAGTGCCTCCAGCTCAGGGTGAGCTGGTCGTCGTCTTCGTCGATGTGGCCCGAGAGCGTCACCAGGTTGATGTGGATCTGCTGCAGGTCGTAGGGCCGGCCGGTCTGTTCCTCGATGGTCGAGCGGCGGATCGTCAGGCTGTTGGGCGCGTCGATCTTGACCAGGCCTGGCGAGTGCACGACCTGGGCGCCAGGGTTGTCTGCCACGATGGCGTCGATCACCGGGCGGGACTCTTCGTTGTGCTGAAAGGCGATGAATACGTTGGACATGGGGTTTCCTTGTGGGCGGGATTCAGAGGGCGAGGCCGGCTTTTTTGCAGCGCGCCCTGAACTGGTCCATCACCTCGCCCAGCGAGGCGGGTCCCTGGGCACCCAGCGCGAGGTCGGCCACCGGTGTCAGCGCGGCTTGTGCGCGGTCCGACCAGTCGCTCACCCACTGCGAGATCAGGGCGCGGTTGGCGTCTGACTCGGCCGCGGCCACTTTCACCAGCGCGTCGACCCAGCGTGCCGTCTCGTCGTGCCACTCGGGCATGAAGCTGGTCAGCATGGCCACCGCCGTGCCACCTTGGACGGCAATGTGGTCGTCCACGAAGTGGGTGTAGACCAGCGGGTACAGCAGGCCGTCGAGCGCCAGGTTTTGCGCCACGAACAGTTCGAACGGGTCCTGCAGCACCAGCGTGTCTTCAACGTAGCGGCGCAGGCCCTGCCAGTGCGGGTCGTCCAGCCAGGCCTGCTTGCCGGCGTCCAGCGCCTCCGGCTCGGCCATCGCCAGGCCGAGGCGGGTGAGGTACTGCGCCACCCCCAGGTTGTCCATGGCGTGGAACATGGCGGGTGCGGTGAAGGCCGTCCCAAAGCCGTAGGCGGCGATGGACGCGTTGTTCATGTTGGCGCCCCAGGCCGCGTGCCGCAACGGCAGCAGCACCCGCAGGGCCTTCTCGCGCACCGCGTCCGGGATCATGGCGACCATGCCGCGCGATTCGACGAACTGGAAGCTGGACTCCACCGCGTCCTGCTGGCGCGCCCGCGTCATGGTCCAGGTGGCGTAATAGAACTGGCGCGGGTCCTTGAGCACGTACCAGTCGGCCAGCACCACACGGCTGCGCGCGGCGTCGAACAGTTCGTGCGCCGGGTCCCAGGTCGGGCGGTAGTGGAAGTTCGTCATCGGCTGGGCGCCGAAGGTGGCTTCCTGGTAGCGCGAGGCCACCTTGTCGCCGCCCATGTGCTGCGCCACGTGGGCGTAGGTGTTGCGCAGCGGTGTGATCTCGCGCGCCTGCAGATCGATGTTCATCGGGTCTTGTCTCCTGGAGTTGTGGGGGCTGTGCGCCGGTCTTCAGTCTTCGCGCCAGATCACCTGGTGCCTGGCGCAGAACTCGTCGAACGCCGCCGCGGGCAGCATCAGTTCCACCGCCAGTTCGGGCCAGCCGATCGAGAACTCGAAGCTGACCAGGCCATCGCCGCGGCGCTCCAGCAGGCGCACGTAGCGGCGCTGCAGGTCCACGGTGGGCAGGTTCTGGGATTCGGGGGTGGTGGCAGTGGTCATGGTCGGGCGGGTTGGACACGGCTGCTCTTGCACGGGGTGTGCCTGAATCGACTCGAACCGGTAAAAATCTCGATATTTAAGGGAAAACCCCTAAAAATCCCGATTCCCAACAGGCGGGTTTTCCCGGGTGTTGGGGGTCCATCAGGCCTGTCAAGCACCGTTCAACACCTGGAAACACAAAACAATTTCACGAAATCGTCGATGTCCTGGTCGGATTTTGATGAAATGGTGAAGTCCGCCAGGAACCTGGGCTGGCTTGCTCCGGAGGCTGCCTGCGGTCAAAATATCGAGAATTCTGGCGAACACAGCCCGATGTACAGGAGACCCCG
>JAHIQV010000153.1 GCA_018903185.1 Gammaproteobacteria bacterium
CCGGCCTGGCGCCAGGTGCACAGCGCCGAAGAAACCCGCGCCGCCTTTGCGGCCCTGGGCTCGCCGATGATCGTGAAGCCGGTGCGTGAGGGGTCCACCATCGGCCTGAGCAAGGTCCTGACGCTCGAAGCATGCGAGACCGCCTACGCGCTGGCTTCGAGCCAGGACCCGATGGTGATGTGCGAACAGTTCATCGCCGGCGACGAGGTCACCTGCCCGGTGCTGGGCACGGGCTCGACAGCCCGCGCGCTGCCGGTGATCCGCATCGTGGCGCCCGACGGTAACTACGACTACCAGCACAAGTACTTCACCGACGACACGAAATACCTCGTGCCCGCCGGTCTGCCCGAAGGCGAAGAGGCTGCCATCCAGGCGCTGGTGCTCAAGGCTTATCTCACGCTGGACTGCCGTGGCTGGGCACGCGCCGACGTGATGATCGACGCCGCCACCCGCAAGCCGTACCTGCTGGAGATCAACACCTCGCCGGGCATGACCGGGCATTCGCTGGTGCCGATGTCGGCGCGCGCCACCGGGCTGTCCTACGAAGACCTTTGCCTGAGCGTGCTGGCCGGTGCCTCGCTGGACAACCCGGCACAAGGACCAGGCTGAAAGAACCGCCATGAACCAGCCCGACCTGCCCCTGGACGTCAAGCTCATGACCATGGTGACCCACGCCCTGGTGATGGTGTTTGTCGTGCTGTGCCTGGGCGCGTTGGCCAACTGGGTGCTGCGCCACCCGGTCTGGGCGGTGCGGGCGATCGCGGTGCACGGCGAGGTGGACCACCAGAATGCGGTGAGCCTGCGCGCCCAGCTCGCGTCCCAGATGAGGAGCCGGCTGTCCGGTGGCCTGCTGGCGATGGACCTGCAACCGGTGCGGCAGATGTTCGAGGCCGTGCCCTGGGTGCGCCATGCGCTGGTGCAGCGCGAGTTTCCGAACCGGTTGCGCGTCACGCTGGAAGAGCACCGGGCGGTGGCCTGGTGGGGGCAGGCCGGTGCGGGGCAACTGGTCAACCACCTGGGCGAGATCTTTGATGCCAGCCCGGACGACGGCGACGGCCTGCCCGAGCTGGCCGGCCCCTCTGAGCGGGTGGCCGAAGTCTGGGCCCTGTACCAGTTGCTCAGTGCCGAGCTCAATCGACTGGACCTCGGCATCGAGCGGCTGGAGCTCAGCGAACGCGGCAGCTGGCGCGCGACGCTGGACAACGGCGCCCGCATGGAGCTGGGGCGTGGCACAACCGAAGAACTGCTGGCGCGTGCGCGACGCTTCACCGCCACCGTGAGCCAGCTCGCCGAACGCTACCCCGGCGCGGTGCAGTCCGTCGATCTGCGCTACCCCAACGGTTACGCCCTGCGCATGCGCGGCGTCACCACCGTGAACGAAGCAGACGCGAAACCTGCGAACAACACCCGGTAATCAAGAAAGCATCATGGCCAAGGAATACAAAGATCTGGTGGTTGGACTCGACATCGGCACCGCCAAAATCATGGTGGTGGTGGCCGAAGTGCAGGCCAACGGCGAACTCAAGCTCGCGGGCCTGGGGGTGTCGGCCAGCCACGGACTGAAACGCGGCGTGGTGGTCAACATCGACGCCACGGTGCAGAGCATCCAGGCGGCCCTGAAAGAGGCCGAGCTGATGGCCGACTGCCGCATCGCCCGGGTCTACACCGGCATCACCGGCAGCCACATCCGCGGCATCAACTCCAGCGGTATGGTGGCGATCAAGGACCGCGAGGTCACGCCGGCCGACGTGGCGCGCGTCATCGAGACCGCCAAGGCGATCAACATCTCGACCGACCAGCGCCTGCTGCTGGTGGAGCCGCAGGAGTTCGTGATCGACGGCCAGGAAGTGAAAGAGCCCATCGGCATGAGCGGCATCCGGCTCGAAGCCAAGGTGCACATCGTCACCGGTGCGCAGAGCGCGGCTGAAAACATCATCAAGTGCGTGCGCCGCTGCGGGCTGGAGGTGGATCAGCTCATGCTCAACCCGCTGGCGTCCAGCCAGGCGGTGCTGACCGACGACGAGAAGGAGTTGGGCGTGGCCTTGGTCGACATCGGCGCCGGCACCACCGACGTGGCCATCTTTGCCGGCGGTGCGATCCGCCACACCGCGGTGATCCCGATCGCGGGCGACCTGATTACCAGCGACATCGCCATGGCGCTGCGCACGCCCACCAAGGACGCCGAAGACATCAAGGTCGAATACGGCTGCGCCAAGCAGTTGCTGGCCGACCCCGACACCCAGGTCGAGGTGCCCGGTCTGGGCGACCGCGGTCCGCGTCTGCTCGGTCGCCAGGCGCTGGCCGGGGTGATCGAGCCGCGGGTGGAAGAGATTTTTGCACTGGTGCAGCAGGTGGTGCGCGACTCCGGCTTCGAGGAGGTCCTGTCTTCGGGCATCGTGCTCACGGGCGGCAGTGCCGTCATGCACGGCATGGTCGAGCTGGGCGAAGACATCTTTCTGAAGCCGGTGCGCCGCGGCATGCCGCACTACGCGAGCG
>JAHIQV010000154.1 GCA_018903185.1 Gammaproteobacteria bacterium
GGCGGTCCACGATCCAGTGCTTGACACCGTTGGTGAGCTGCTCGTCCTGCAGCAGCATGAGGTGCACGTCGAGCAGGGCGCTGAGTTCCGGGTGGGCGTCGTTGGAACCCAGTTCGCCCAGGCTGTGCTGCACGCGGCCGATCTCTTCGACCACCGCCTTGCGCGCCGAGCGCAAACGCTCGATCTCGGCCTCGACCTGTTCGGCCTTGACGAAATAGTGCGCCACGTCCACGCGGCTGGAAGCCACGATGACGGCCCGCCCGATGGCAATGCCCCGGGAGACCGCCAAGCCATGGACCGTGAAACTCATGCTGACCTCGAGCGCAAACGTTCAAGGCCAACGGCCGTTTCGCCGCCGGGCCGCCCCAAGGAGAAACAGCCCCCTTGGGGGGCAGCGACCCGCGCAGCGGCGGAGCCCCGGGTCCACACCGCAGGCGGGGAAACGCAAGGGGGTGTCATCACTCTCCCTCGCCGAACTTGTCGTTGATCAGGGCGACGATGGCGTCCATCGCAGCCTGCTCGTCCGGGCCGTTGGTCTCGATCTCGACCATGCTGCCCATCCCGGCGGCCAGCATCATGACGCCCATGATGCTCTTGGCGTTGATGCGACGATCACCGCGCGACATCCAGACGTCGCAGCTGTGGCTGCCGGCGATTTTGGTGAGTTTGGCCGAGGCGCGTGCGTGCAGCCCGAGCTTATTGTTGATGGTCACGGTGGTCTTGATCATGGGTGGCTCTTCGGGCCTGGTTCTGGGGTGCGGTCACCGCCACCTGGATGACCCCTTGCGTGGCGCCGATCATGGCGCGCGCGACCAGGGCATCGAGCGACTCGTGGCGGTAGGACACGGTGCGCAGCAGCATGGGCAGGTTGACGCCGGCGATCAGCTTGGAGCGCACGCCGTCGACCAGCTTCTGCGCCACATTGCAGGGTGTGGCACCAAACACGTCGGTCACGACCAGGGTATTGGGCTTGTCGAGCTGGCGCAACAACGCACGCGCCTGTGCCAGCGATTCTTCGGGCGGTACGTTGGGCTGGACATCCAGCGCCGACACCGCATCCGCGCTGTCGGGAAACACATGCAGCACACACTGGCGCAGAGCCGAAGCGAGCGGGGCGTGCGCAATGATGAGGATGCCGTTCATGGGTGCAGTTTAGTCCCGCGGCGAAACCGCATGTCGCCGGTAGCCGCGCAAAAAAACCCCATACGCTGACAAACAGCACAGCCCGAACACGGCCACGGCACCCCGGAAACTGGATTCGGTGCTCCAGCCCAGCGTGCCGAAGGCGTCCACCACCAGGCCGATCGACCACTGGACCACAAAAATCCCGGCAAAGATGACCAGGTTGAACGCCGAGAGCGCCCGTCCGGCCGCCTGGGGCGGCAAGGCCTGTGCCACCGCTGGCTGCGACAAGGCCACAAAGGTGCTGCCCACACAAAACACGGCCCACAGTTGCCAGCCCGCATCGGCGCCCAGCCAGACGATGGCACCCAGCGCCACGAAGCTGAACGGCAAGCCCCACGCGATCAGGCGTTCGGGCAACAGGCCGCGGTGGGCGAGGTGGGGGTTGATCACGCCCCACAGCCAGAACGCCGCGAGCATGCACAGGTTGATGCCAAAGAGGCCCAGTGCCGACTGATCCGGCGTGTAGCCGGCCACCTTGACCATCCAGGGGCCGGCCCATAGGGTTTGCACCGCCACCATGCCGCCGTAGTTCACGAATCCGATGGGCACCATCTGGCGGAAATACGGGTGACGCCAGATCTCGCCATAGCCAACGGCCCTGCCCGCAGCGGGCGCACCGGCGCTCCCGTGGTGACGCCAGGCGGGCACGAGCGCGGCGATGCCCAGCATGGACACCACCACCAGCCCGGCAAGCAACCAGAACAACCCGCGCCAGCCCAGCAGCGGCATGAGCCACTGCACGGGCAAGGTCGACGCCACCATGCCGAACGAGCCGGTCATGAGCATCCAGGAGTTGGCGCGCATCTGCGTGGCCGGGCGCAGCCAGCGCCGGTAACCGGTGAGCGGCGCCATCAGGCAGGCGCTCACCCCCATGCCGGTCAGCACGCGCGCCGCGAGCAATCCGGTGAAACTGGTGGCCAACGCAAAGGCCACACAGCCCAGCACCGCCACACACAGGAAAGCCAGGATGACGCGGCGCGGGCCATAGCGGTCCAGCCAGGTGCCCAGCGGCAGCTGCGTCAGCGCAAAACCGAAGAAGTAACCCCCGGCCAGCAGGCCCAGGTCACTCGCCTGCAGCGATAGTTCGGCGCTGAGGACCGGCGAGAGTGTGGCAGTAACGGCACGCACCAGCGCCGACAAAAAATAGGCCAGCGCAAAAGCGAGAAAGACCCACACCGCCGTGCGCGGTGCCAGCCATTCGTTCTCGGGCACCGGCGGTCTGGCCTGGGCGCTCATGGGGTGGGCAGGCGCAAACCGGCGAAGAACGGATCCACCGCCTCGTCGGTCAGCTGGGCGCCGTACACGGCGGCTTGAAACACCTGCGTGCCCTGGGCGAAATAGGCGGCGCGCGTCTGCACCGGCTGGCCTTGTGGATCTTGACCTTGCGCGCTCACGCCGAGCGCCGCCGGTGCACCGGCCACGCTCACGGTCCACCCGTAGGCCGGATCGTCGGCCGGTGTGGGCACCGCTCGAATGGATTGAAGGCTGGCGCTGCGCCAGGCGTCCAGCGCGGTCGGCACCTGGGCGGCATTGCCCACATCGGCCCAGGCCACGGCAAAGCGCAGGCCACCGGTTTCGCAGCTGTGCATGTGCAGCTCGGCCGGCGCGCCAGCCAAAGGCACCGTGCGCGTGGCGCTCTCGGGTTTGCAGGGCATGAGGGCGAGCAAGGGCGCGCCGTCCAGGCGCAGCTCGCGCCAGTTGAAGGTGGGGCTGCAGGCGCCCAGGGCGAGCAGCGAGGCCAGCCACGCTGCGCGGGATGAATACGACAACGGGATCTCCGGACAAAAAGCGCGACAACCGGGCAACGCCGGTACGGGCACAATGGCCCGATGAACGCTCTGGATGGTATCCGCATACTCGATTTGTCCCGCGTGCTGGCCGGGCCCTGGTGCACGCAAACGCTCGCCGATCTGGGCGCCGACGTGGTGAAGGTGGAGCGCCCGCCCGGCCCCAACCACCCCGGTGGCGACGACACACGCGGCTGGGGCCCACCCTTCCTGAAGGGGCGCGACGGCGCCGACACCGCCGAGGCCGCCTACTACCTGGGCGCCAACCGCAACAAGCGATCCATCACCTGCGACATCGCGCAACCCGAAGGCCAGGCGCTGATCCGCGAACTCGCCGCCAAGGCCGACGTGTTCGTGGAGAACTACAAGGTCGGCGACATGGCGCGCTACGGGCTCGATTTCGCGTCGCTGCACGCCATCAACCCGAAGCTGGTCTACTGCTCGATCACCGGCTTCGGCCAGACCGGACCGTACAAGGACCGCGCGGGTTACGACTACGCGATCCAGGGCATGGGCGGGCTGATGAGCGTGACCGGCGAGCGCGATGATCTGCCCGGCGGCGGCCCGCAGAAGGTGGGTGTGGCGGTGGCCGACCTGTTCACCGGGCTCTACGCCACGGTCGCCATCCAGGCCGCGCTGCGCCACGCCGAGCGCACCGGCGAGGGACAACACATCGACATGGCCCTGCTCGACACGCAGGTCGCCATGCTCGCCAACCTGGGCGCCAACTACCTGGTGCGCGGCCGTGACGACGGCAAGGTGCCCGGTCGCGCGGGCAACGCGCATGTCAATATCGTGCCCTACCAGGTGTTTGAGGTCGCGCCGGATGCGCA
>JAHIQV010000155.1 GCA_018903185.1 Gammaproteobacteria bacterium
CGATCATCGCCACGTTGAGCAGCACCGGCGTGGCCGCCGGCACGGCAAAGCGCTTCCAGGTGTTCAGGATGCCGGCCGACAGCGCCACGAACGACATGAAGGCGATGTAGGGAAACATCCAGCGCGTCATGAAGACGGCGGCCTCAAAGCCGTCCGGGCTCTGCTTCAGGCCACTGGCCATGGCCCAGACCAGCACCGGTGCCCCGGCCACGCCCAGCACGCAGGTGGCGGTCAGCGCCCAGGCCAGCACGGTGGCGATCTGGTCCACCATCTGGCGGGTGGCGGCGTCGCCCTCTTTTTCGCGCACACCGGCCAGCACGGGCACGAACGCCTGGCTGAACGCGCCTTCGGCAAACAGCCGGCGCAGCAGGTTGGGGATGCGGAAGGCGACGTTGAAGGCGTCGGTCAGGGCGCTGGCACCAAAGGTGGACGCCATCAGCAGTTCGCGCACCAGCCCGGTGATGCGTGAGGCCAGCGTCAGCAGGGAGACCAGGGAGGCGGATTTGAACAGGGACACGGCCGCCAGTGTAACCACGCGCTCCCCACGCCCGGCGGAGACGCTACCCAGGCTGGCAGCAGCATGCTAAAATCGCGGGCTTTGCTGGGCATCATCCCCAAACATTTGAAGGAAATTCACCATGGCAACCAAGCCGAAGAAAAAGAACCCCCGTCTGGCATCTGGCCGCAAACGCGTCCGCCAGGACATCAAGATCAACGCTGCGAACACCTCGCTGCGTTCCAAATACCGCACCGCCGTCAAGAACGTTGAAAAAGCGGTTCTGGCCGGCGACAAGACCAAGGCCACCGAACTCTTCGCCAAAATGCAAGGCGTTGTGGACATCATTGCCGACAAGGGCATCTTCCACAAAAACAAGGCCGCTCGCGACAAGAGCCGCCTGTCCGCCAAGGTCAAGGCACTGGCACTCGCCACCGCCTGACCACCCCACCGGCCTGATCCGTCAGGCCACCAGCCCGGACCCCTCGGGGTCTGCCGTTTGAAACGGGTGCGCTGCCAGCAAAGAAAAGCAAAAAACCGCCTTCGGGCGGTTTTTTGTTGCCTGTCCACTGTTCAAGTGACGTGGGCCAGGTGGTTCAGGGTTTTGCGGCCGGCTCCGGCAGCACGCAGCCTTCGGCCACCTGCAGGTCGTTGTCGCGCGCAAAGTGCATGACGAAGTCCCAGGCCATGGGTTCGGCTTCGCGCAGATCGGTGTGCACGATGACGACCTTGACGCCGTTCATGACCGTGGGCACGCACCAGGGCGAATACGCGATGTGGCTGCCCTGCCGGACCACGCCGCCGCCGGGGCGGAACTGGCTCATCACGCCGGCCAGACGTTCGGCCCAGTCGCTGGGGCGAAAGGTGCGGCCACTGCGTGTGACGCCCTGGATGAACACTTGTTTGGCAGTCGGAGAAACCATCGGGGAAGCCTTCGGATGGAGGGCCCTGGAAGGGACGCATGGCCACCGCCAGACCGAGGATCGCTGGCCGGGGTGGATGGCAGGTATTCTATCTTATATAAGACCTGAACTCAGGGATAACCCGGGGCTCCGGTCGGCTGACCACAGGCTGCCATGGCTTCATGACAGCGATGCGGAACAAGCAATGATGATGCCCGCTGCTGCCCCTAAAATCGCTTTTCAACGGCTCAACCTTCGTTGAGCCGCTTTCTTTTGGCCCTTCCCCACCGGAGTCCCGCATGAATGCCGCCGCCACCGCCGTCCCCTCGTCGCCCCACGTGATGAACACCTACGGCCGCCTGCCGATCGCGATGTCGCATGGCCGAGGCTGCCGCGTCTGGGACGTGAACGGCAAGGAATACCTGGACGCGCTGGCCGGCATCGCCGTCAACACCCTGGGCCACGCCCACCCCAAACTGGTGCCTGCGCTGCAGGACCAGGTGGCCAAGCTGATCCACTCCAGCAACTACTACCACGTGCCCAACCAGGAAGTGCTGGCCCGGATGCTGGTGGAGCGCTCGGGCCTGACCAACGTGTTCTTCTGCAGCTCCGGCCTGGAGGCCAACGAGGCCGCGCTGAAACTGGCGCGCAAGTACGGCCACGACAAGGGCATCGAACGCCCGGAGATCGTGGTCTACGAAAAAGCCTTCCACGGCCGCAGCATCGCCACGCTGAGCGCCACCGGCAACCCCAAGGTGCAGGCCGGCTTCGGCCCGCTGGTCGAAGGCTTCATCCGCGTGCCGCTCAACGACATCGAAGCCCTGAAAAAGGCCACCGTGGGCAACCCGAACGTGGTGGCGGTGTTCTTCGAGACCATCCAGGGCGAAGGCGGCGTGAACCCGATGCGTGCGCAGTACCTGCAGGACGTGCGCGCGCTGTGCGACGCGCAGGACTGGTTGCTGATGATCGACGAGGTGCAGTGCGGCATGGGCCGCACCGGCAAGTGGTTCGCGCACCAGTGGGCCGGCATCC
>JAHIQV010000156.1 GCA_018903185.1 Gammaproteobacteria bacterium
CATGAGCGCGCTGCGCGCCGCCGCCAACGCCAAGCCGGTGGTCGTTCTCAAGGCCGGGCGCAAGACCGCGGGCAACATGGCCGCGCAGACGCACTCCGGCACCATCGTCGGCAGCGACGACGTGTTCGATGCCGCCCTGCGCCGCGCCGGCGCGGTGCGCGTGCGCTCTTTTGTCGAGCTGTTTTCAGCCGCCAAATGCCTGGCCTCACGCTACCGCCCGGTGGGCAAGCGCCTGTCCATCGTCACCAACGGTGGCGGCCCCGGCGTGCTGGCGGCCGACTGGGTGAGTGAAATCGGGCTCGAACTGGGCCAGATCTCTCCCGAAACCGCTGCCGGGCTCAAACCCCGGCTGCCTGCCCTGGCTTCGCTCACCGACCTGATCGATTTGTCCGAAGAAGCCACGGCCGAACACTACCGTGCCGCCATCGACGCCGCCGGCCACGAAAAAACGGTGGACGGCATCCTGGTGGTGCATTCGCCCAAGTCCGGCATCAACGCGGCCGACGTGGCGCGCGCCATGGCCGAGCTCAAACCCCGCCTGGGAAAACCGCTGCTCTGCTGCTGGATGGGCGATGCCTCAGTGGGTGAAGCGCGCGCTGTATTGGCCACGACCAACATCCCCAGCTTCCGCACGCCCGAAGCCGCCGTGGGCGCCTTCGGCAACATTGCCAGCTTCTACCAGAACCAGCAGCTCTTGCAGCAGACCCCGCCGCCGCTGTCCACACTGGCCAAGCCCGACATCGAGGGCGCGCGCCTGCTGATCGAAAACGTGCTCACCGAGCGGCGCAAGATCCTCACCGAAATGGAGTCCAAGGCCCTGCTGTCGGCCTTCCACATCCCGGTCACGCAGACCATCCTGGCGCGCAGCGCCAACGAGGCCATGCTGATCGCCACCCAGCTGGGCTACCCGGTGGCGCTGAAGATCGACTCGCCCGACATCAGCCACAAGAGCGACGTCAACGGCGTGGCGCTCAACGTGCTCAACGCGGTCGGCGTGCGCGATATCTACAACACCATGATCCAGGCGGTGGCAAAAGCCCAGCCCGGCGCACGCATCAACGGCGTCACGATCCAGAAGATGGCGCGCAACAAGCGTGGGCGCGAGCTCTACATCGGTCTCGTGACCGACGACCCCTTCGGCCCGGTGATCGCTTTCGGTGCCGGCGGCACCATGATCGAGCTCATCAACGACCGCGCGATGGAGCTGCCCCCGCTCAACCAGTTCCTGGCGCGACGGCTCATCGAGCGCTCGCGCGTCGCCGAAACCCTGGTCAAGTGGCGCGGCGCCAGCGCGGTGGACATGGACGCGCTGGAACACGTGCTGTTGCGCGTCTCGGAAATGGTCTGCGAGCTGCCGCAGTTGCGCGAGATGGACATCAACCCCATCATCGTGGACGAATCGGGTGCGGTGGCGGTGGACGCCCGCATCGTGATCGACAGCGCCCCCGCCACGGCCCGCAACTACGCCCACCTGGCCATCCTGCCCTACCCGGCCCGCTACGAGCAGATCTGGCCGTTGCGCGGCGGTGGTGAGTACACCATCCGCCCGATCCACCCCGACGACGCCCAGATGCTGCAGGACCTGGTGCAGAACCTCTCGCCCGAGAGCCGCTATTTCCGTTTCGTGTCGTCGCTCAAGGAACTGCCGCCGTCGATGCTGTCGCGCCTGACCCTGATCGACTACGACCGCGAAATGGCGCTGGTGGCGATCCACCGCACCCGCAAGACCGGTGCCGATGGCGAGATCGTGGAAACCGAGCGCATCGTGGGTGTGTCGCGCTACATCACCAACCCCGACAAGGCCAGTTGCGAGTTTTCGCTGGTGGTGGCTGACGACTTCAACGGCAAGGGCCTGGGCTCGCGTCTCATGCTCAGCATCATGGAAGAAGCGCGCGACAAGGGCCTGGCCGAGATCGAAGGCCTGGTGCTGGCCAACAACCCGGGCATGTTGCGCCTGATGAAGGGCCTGGGCTACAGCGTCAAACCGTTCCCGGAAGACCCGGACTTCAAACTCGTCACACACACGCTCTGAAACCGCTGCGTGTCTTCAGCGCCGCGTTTTTTGACACCACCGCCCGGTTCTCCGGGCGGTTTTTTTTGGCTTTCTTATTCTTCTATATCTTTATTTCAAATTAGTAGGAGTAGTAGAGCGGGCGCTTTTGTGTGGACAAGCATTTTTTTCCCAATGCCATCAAGGACTTGATGACCGTACAAGCCTGTGAAGGCGCCCCTGTTGCCATCGGACAGAAAAGGGGATAACCCGGCACCTGACCACAGTGCTGTGGATAACATGAAACTTGTTCAAAAGTTACACACAGGCTTGTGAGCAACAGGCGCCGACAGCCGATCTTCGGCCGCAGTTCCCGCGTGTTTCGCTGGTGGAACACCTTCTGGACCCAAAACAACCGGAACCTGTTTCCAACACCGACCGGTGTCACTTTTTTTGGACTTGTCCATCCGGGCGCCGGACGGGATTTCCCCGGTTGTTCTTACTCTTCTATATCTTTATTTCAAATTAGTAGGAGTAGTAGAGCAGGCGCTTTTGTGTGGACAAGCGGCTTTTTTACTGGCCAATCAAGGACTTGGCGCCAGTACAAGCGTGTGAAGATGGCCCTGTTGCTGCTGAACCGAAACGGGGATAACCCCGCGCTGGAGCAGCATCCTGTGGATAAAGTGGTGTTTATTAAAAAGTTACGCACAGGGTTGTGCAAAACATCCCTGTGCAACCGCCAAAAACCGGGGGTTCAGTGCAGGCCCGCCATCTGGGCAAAGCCCCAGGCCATGCCCAGACCGTGCAACAGCGTGGCCGCCACGGTGAGGGCCAGGGCGGGCTTCAGCTGCTGTGGCCGGTGCAGATGGGTCAGCAGCCAGACCAGGGCCGCCAGCGAGAAGGGCAGCGAAACCAGTCCCCAGAGCGCCGGCATCGGCGGAATCAGCAGCCACACACTGGCCGCCAGCCACGCATGGGCACCCAGCACCAGCGCGCCGTACAGCGCGCCCGCGGCCACAGGACCCAGCCGCACCACCAGAGTGCGTTTGCCCACCCGGGCATCGGCCGCGGCGTCCGGAAAGCCGTTGATCAGCAGCAAGGCCCCCACCATCAGCGCAAAACCCGCCGCGGCGCTGGCCGGGATCACGAAGAACTGGCGCCGTTGCACATAGTCCGCGCCCACCACCACCAGGAACCAGACCAGCGCCACCGTCAGCTCGCCCAGCCCGCGGGACATCAGCTTGAGCGGTGGCACCGAATATGCCCAGGCCAGCAGCAGTCCGGCCATGCCCAGCAGCAACACACCACCGCCGGCCTTCACCGCCAGCAACAGGCCGGCAGGCACCAGGAACACCAGCAGCGCCCTGGCCAGCTCGGCCGTCTGCTGCTCGCTCACCGCGCCGGTCTGGATCAGCCTCGAACCGCCGGTGAAGGGGGATATGGCGTCCGTGTTGGCGGCGTCGGCGCCGTTGCGGGCGTCGTGCAGGTCGTTCAACACATTGCCGGCCGCGTGCGCCAGCACCGCCAGCGCCATCGCGCCCAGCGCCAGCGGCAGATCCAGGCCACAGCCGCAGGCGGACGCCGTGGCGGTGCCCAGCACGCAGGCCACCACGGTCAGCAGCAGGAAAGCCGGCCGCGTCATGCGCCACACCAGCGACACACGAGTCCACGCAGAAACCGGCGTACCGGAGGCCGGTTTTTCAGGGGAAATGGGGGTGCTTTTCATACGGGTTTCAGTATGCCCAGGCCCGCTGCATCCTGCATTGCCATCGCGCAAGCCGACGAACGGCGCGCCACGGGGCTTACAGCCCTTCACACCGGCACACACCTGGGCACAAACGCGCACCCCCCGGCTGGTAAGATGCGCGGCGCGCAGTGGGCCCGGGTCTTGCTGTGCGGCTTCGCCCTTTGCACATCCGCTGGGACCTCGTTTTTCCCTCCAGCCACCGAGCCTGCCCTTCATGTCCGTTGCCCTCGCTGCCAACGCGCCCGCCACCTTCGAGATCAAGAGCGCCAACCTGCCCCTGGTGGCCTTGCTGCTCAAGTCCGCCGACCTCGTCCGCCTGAGCGAAGAACTGGCCCAGCGATTCGGCGACATGCCCGATTTTTTTGACCAGGACCCACTGGTCATTGACCTCTCGCCCCTGCAGGGCGCCGAAGCGGCTGGTCTCGAATCCGAGTCCGACTTCGCCGCACTCGCCGACCTCCTGCGCCAGTACCGGCTGCAGCCCATCGCCGTGCGCGGCGGCAGCGATGCCCAGACCGCCGCCGCCTTGGCCGTGGGCCTCATCTCGGCGCCCGACGCCCTGGTCCAGCGCAGCCCCGCGCCCCAGCCTGCACCGAGTCGGGCACCAGCCCGGGTCGAGGCGCCCGCCTCGGTCGCTGCCGTGCCTCCCCCGGTGGCGCCGGGCGCGATGGTGATCGACAAACCGCTGCGTTCTGGTCAGCAGGTGTACGCCCGCGGGCGTGATCTGGTCGTCATGGCCATGGTCAACCCCGGGGCCGAAGTCATCTCCGACGGCCACATCCACGTCTATGCACCGCTGCGCGGCAAAGCCATCGCCGGTGCCCGCGGCAACACCGATGCGCGCATCTTTGCGCTCGTCATGGACCCCGAACTCATCTCCATCGCCGGCATCTACCGCACCAGCGAAACCGATCTGCCGCCCGAAGTGCGGGGCAAGG
>JAHIQV010000157.1 GCA_018903185.1 Gammaproteobacteria bacterium
CATGCCCATGTTCCAGTTTGCGAACCGCATGAACGCCTACAACACCTACCTGCTCATGGAGCAGGAGGGCCTGCGCGGCAAATGAAGCGGTTCTCCCGCTGAGCGACCGCTCCGGCGAAACGCAGCAGTGCTGGCCACAAGAGCCGCATGGCGGGACTGGCGCGCGACCGCATTTGTGCCTATGCTGATGGCCCGCCCTCGGTACACAGGCGCGGTAGCTCTTGTGCGAGACCGGCGGGATCGAGCGAAAGGACTGCATATGCTGGCCAATGCCTCCGTCACCACCATGCTCCCCGTGATCGACATGGACCGGGCGAGAACCTTCTACGAACGCTGCCTCGGCTTGACGCCCGGCGGCTTCCGTCCCGACGGCAAGTTCACCTACCAGATGGGCGGCACCACCCTCGCGCTCTTCCCCAAGCCAGAGGGCACCAAAGCCGAGCACACCGCGATCAGCTTCCAGGTCCCGGACATCGCTGCCAGCGTCGCCAAACTGAAGCAGGCGGGTGTGGTGTTCGAGAGCTACGACCTGCCGGGATTCAAGACCGTGGAACACGTTTGCGTGTTGGGTGCCGAGAAGGCCGCCTGGTTCAAGGACACCGAAGGCAACTACCTCTGCCTCCACGAGGATCTCGGGTAGGGCGGTTCGGCGCCATGGCGGCCCGAAGCACGGACCCGGCCTACGCCGCCGGCTGCGACGACTTGATCTGCCGGATCGCCGAGACGTCACCCAGGAACACCTGCAGCACGTCCTTCTCGTCCTGCGTGAGTTCATGGCTCTCCAGCAGCTTCGTCTTTTTCACGATCAGTTCCAGCGCCTCGGCCAGGTGCCCGATCTGTCGGCCGTAGCTGCCCACCTTCACCAGCGCGGCCTGTTCCACCGCCGGGTTCGACGACGAGCCGAGGTTCACGTTGAACAGATGGAACGACCAGTTCGGCAAGATGGGCTGGGTCAGGCTGGTCGGCGCGAGCTGCAATGGCATGGTGACGGTTTGCACGGTGTCCTCCTGGTGCGTTTCGATGGGATTGGTGAGCAGAATGCCCGCGGCAATGATCGGCCAAACCGGCGCCAATGTCTCAGCCCGCGACCGCGTGGCGCTCCCGGTGAAGCCGCAGCGCCAGCATCGCAGCCGCGACCGGGAAACACAGCGCATAACCGACAACACCGATCAGGCGCACCTGCATGTCGCCCAGCACCACGCCCGCCAGGCCCGCCAGCGCCAGCACGGCGCTGATCACCAGCAGCGCGCGCACGCCTCTGGCCAGCCCCGCGCCCTGCACGGCGGGCGCGAGGAAGAGGGCGCCCAGGGGAAAGAAGACATCCCAGGCGAGGATGTCGAGCGCGTAGGCCAACGACGGCCAGCGGAACGAAAAAACCAGGGTGGACCAGGGCTCGCCAGCGAACGCCGCGTGCCCGCCCAGCACAAGGATGCAAAAGTGCACCGCGCTGGTGGTGAGCGCACACATGGCGAAGAACACCAGTCCGAGCAGCGCCAGCGGCAAACGCCCGGGCGACGCTGAGCCACAGATGGCCACCGCGAGCGCCACCATCGCGGGCGCGATGAACAGGATCAGCAGCTCCAGCAGGGCAAACCAGGGCTGCTGCACCGGGTGATCGGGCGAGGGCAGCGTGGCCAGGCCAATGACCAGCACCACCAGATAGGCGAAGCACAGGGCGGCGACGGCCGCTCCCGAGATCACGCCCAGACGCCAGGCCTCGACCGGTCGCCGGGGCGTGTGCTGCGGCGCCGGTGCGTCAGAGGCACAGACGGAGGGGTTGCCGGATTTCATGAGGGAATTTTGCAGCGCAAGGCAGGCGGATCGGGTGGGCCTGATGGGACCCTCTGCAGGGTGCCCCTGCCAAGCGCCACACGACGCCAGAGAACAGGAACGGCCGTTTCTTGATTCTGCTCAATGGCGCCCGGCCTGCCACTCCTACAGTGCAAGTTGTCATTTGACCCAGGAGACACAGACATGCGCACTTTCCCTTCTTCTCTGAAAGCCCTCTCCGCCTTGGCCCTGGTGGTGTGGATGTCGGTCGCCGGGGCCCAGCCCCAGACCACCGAGGGTGTCATCACCGACGAAAAAGGCATGAGCCTCTACTGGTGGGACAACGACCTGACCACACCGGGCAAGAGCGTTTGCACAGGGGTGTGCACCATGAGCTGGCCACCCATGCTGGCCAGGGAAGGCGCCAAGGCGGCCGGTGACTATTCGCTGATCGTGCGCGAAGACGGTCAGCAGCAGTGGGCGTACAAAGGCCGGCCTCTGTACCGGTGGGCAAACGACAAGAAGCCAGGGGACCGTTCGGGTGACGGCTTTCGCGGCGGGGTCTGGCACCTGGCCAAACCTTGAGGCGGCAACGGCGAGCAATTGAAACCCCCGTCCGTTGCCGGGCGCGGATTCAAGCGTATTGCGCCCGCTTCTCGGTCAGGGTGCTCATCATGGCCTCGCCGACGGCGAGCGGGTAATCGGCCGGCAAACGGTCCTTGAGTTGCTGCGCCAGCTGGTTGGACTCGCCAACCATGCTGGACACAAAGCGCAGGCGGGCCGCCGTGGTTCGGCAAGGGGCATAACCGGTGCTCAGCGGTTCGCAGGGCATGCCGACGCCCAGCGTTGGCAGGTGGCGCGCCAGCGACAGGAAGGGGCCCATCATCTGCTGCTTGGCGAGGTCGATATAGGTGTGGTCGGCGTCGGAATAGGCCGCGTCGGTGAGCAACAGGATGGTCCAGTAGTGCAGGTTGCCGAGCCAGGCCAGACTGAGGGCGAGCGGATCCTTGATCTGGTTGGGGTGGCCGACGAAGGCGCTCGGATTGATCGCCAGCGGCAGGCTCGGGTAGGCCGGGTCGTTCGGTGCCAGCGACCAGATGTTCTTGTGGCCCTTGAACCCCTCGTGCGTACCGAGAAAGAGGCTCTTGAAAAACAGGAAATGGTTGTCTTCGCCTTCGCGCTTGATCTCTTCGAGCTTGGCGAGCCACGGTTTCATTTCCGCCGACCGCTTGGGGGTGGTGTTGATGTATTCCTGCAGGGTCTGGATGATCCTGTCGTACAGGCTGCCAACGTGGTTGGGCCGGGTGCTGCCACCGAGGACGCGATCCAGCTGATCGAGGAACTGGTGATCGCTCGGGCTCGAGACCTTGCTGCGCTTCAGCCCATTCACCGGTGCCTCGGTATAGACGTACTTGGCCAGGGAGACCTGGGTGAGCGGTTCGAGATTGAATTCGAAGGGGTAGATGTCTGGCTGGTAGGGGAAATCCTGGCGGATCAGGTGCGGCGAGGCGTCCAGCGCCATCAGCAGCGCATTGACCTGGCCGAGATGCTGCATCTCCTGGATGGCAACGCCGAGCAGGTCGTTCGAATTCGGGCTGCCATAGCCGGCGATCGAAGCGTAGGCGGGTTTGAGTGAAAACGCGCCATACAGGTACTGGGCCATCAGGGCGTGTTCGACTTCGGAAGCTTCGCGCAGCAGGCGAATGAGTTCGACATAGGCATCGGCAAAGTCGCGCACGATATGTCCGACGGCCAGGGTTGGCGTCGGGCGTTCGCTGGTCGGTCCGGTCGGCGTTGCGGCGTCGGCCGCGAAAGTGCCCGTCCCGGTCAGCAAACAAGTCGCCGACAGGGTGATGCCGTGGCTCCTCAGTGCCTGCAGGAAGGCCCGTCGTTCGGCCTGTTCAAGCCCGTCGCCCGGTTCGAGAACCCGGACGCCGGAAGCGTTGCGGCGGGACGGGCGAAGATGGTTGTCCGTGAGTGGTTTCATGTGACTCCCCTTGGTGACCTGGCTGGCCCGCCAGGAGGGTCGCGGCACTCACACTGGTTTCCATGTTGCCGCGATGGGGATCAGTGTCACGACAGCCGTCTTGGGTATCAATACCGAGCCTCATGTACCTATAAACACGTACTCAAAGCGGTGTATATGACGCACTTAGTTTTATAAAACCACTTTCTATTCAAGGCCTTTCGGCGCGCTGTTCCCAAAAATGGAGGGCATAAGCCGATCGACTGGCACCCATGAGTCGGTAGATTCTGAATGTTTCAAATGTGACTTTTTGTAATAGATGGCGCGTCCATTGCCAAATCCTGCGGATCACCACAGCACTGCGCAACGGGGTACCGACATGAAAAAGCCCCGCGAATCGCTTCGCGGGGCTCAGACCCCGGACGTTTTTTTCAGGCGGCTATCGGCGTGCACAGCTCCACCAGGGTGCCGTCCGGGCAACGCACATAAGACACGACCTGCCCCCAGGGCTTCTGCGAAGGCGCCGCCATCTCGCGGGCGCCGGCCGCGATGGCCTTGGCGTGCGCGGCTGCCACGTCGTCCGTGACCAGCGCGATCTCGAAACCCAGCGGCTGAGTGGACGTGTCCGCGTGTACATGGCCGCCGGCAAAGTTCATGTCACCCAGCGCGTGCGCGGCGAACGACAGCGTGGTCTCGCCGGTGTCGAGTTCGCCATAGGTGCCGCTTTCGTGCAGGAACTTGCGTTTCAAGCCGAAGGCTTGCTCGAAGAAGGCCAGTGAGGCCGCGACGTCGGGGACGTAGATGATGGTGTAGCCGAGTTTCATGGACTTGTGGCGGGTTGGGGATGAACGATAAACCACTGAGTTGACTCGCCGCCGAGGACGGTGCGGTTCAAATGAATTGGTTTGGTTTAGGAGCTTCCAAGTAAGTTTACGGACTGCTCTTTATCAATTTTTAATTTCCCATGGCAGTTCTTGTAGCGGATTTTGCTGCCACAGGGGCAAGGCGCATTTTTGTTGACTTTAGGGACCGAAATGGGAAGAGTGTCGTCGTCTACTGGCTTTATAGATATATTTGAAATGGTGCAATGGTTATCGGGAAAGAGGGATATTTGTGCGGGCATGTAGCTTTCACGCCGTATAACACTGGTGTGATAATTTGTCTTGACAGGTTTTCCCGGATTAGGATCAATACATATGCTCGTCAATTGCTTTCCTATGTATTTTTCAGATTTTTGACGATCTGCTAGATTCTTTATGAAGTCAATGGCAATATTCAATATTGCTTGGGGCGGCTTTCTTTCGTTGAGAACTTGCCGCAGCCGATACATGTCGAGTTCCGTAATTCCATTCCAATTGCCGATCCTCTGAATTAATGTTGGGTTGGCGGCGAAATCATTGGCGGAAAAGTAGCGCGATATGAACTCATCCTGAGTGACGTCGAACTGATAACCTGTGTCAATATTTACATAGTTTGAAATTAATGCATAACCTTGCTGAGGAGCACCATTTCCGTATATGTAGCCTGAGAACAAAATGGAAATTTTCTTTGCAGAGCGGGGTGCTGATCGTAAAACTGGATGTTCTTGGAATGTCCTGGTTGCATTTAATCGTACACGTTCAAGTATTGAATGTGCTATAAAATCAGGTGGGCCAGCTTCATGTAATGCTGTTAGCAACCAGTCAAAAGTTTTAAAAGTCCCGTAGCGTGCCAATCCTGTGTACCCGAAGGCTAGGCGGGCATTCGGGCAGAATAAAATGCCCGCTTTGTTTGATTCGTCTTCGATTAGGCGGCCATTGCTCGAGAGTCGCCTATCAGATATTTGAATAACTTGATCTATATTTCCTAGAGATAAAATGATTGTCATGCTGCACTAGGGTATTTTGACATTCTAATATGACGAGAAGTGATCGATGTAAATTTTCCAAGCTCAATTCGGTGCCGTGATGCGATATTATTTTTGCATAACGCTCAGCCAACGAAGTTAATGAGATTGAACGCCGTTTCATATTCTCATATAGGAGAATATTTTTCAATAGACGAGATGTTCAGAGTTCTCCCTGCCCACGGTCTTCTGCCGGAAATCGCAGGGTCGCCCAATGGTCGAGGGTGGTCCTCTGAGGCTCAGACCCCACCAACCCCCATCACCCAACCCACCCCCGCACACCCCGCCACCACCACCCAGGGCGGCCATTTCCATTTCATCAGCGCCACCAGCGCCACACCGGCCAGCAGCCCATCGCCCACCCCGCGAATCCCGCTGGTGATGACCGGGTTCCACAACGCGGCCAGCAGCAGGCCGACGACGGCGGCGTTGATGCCCATGAGGAAGGCGCGCACGCGCGGCTGGGCGCGCAGGCTTTCCCAGAACGGCAGGGCGCCGGCGATGAGCAGAAAAGCCGGGGCGAAGATGGCGGCCAGCGCGAGCGTGCCGCCGGCCCAGCCGGTGGGGGCGGTCTGCATCGCCGCGCCGAGGAAGGCGGCGAAGGTGAACAGCGGGCCGGGCATGGCCTGCGCGGCGCCGTAGCCGGCGAGGAAGGCGTCGCCGCTCACCCAGCCGGTTGGCACCACGCTGGCCTGCAGCAGCGGCAGCACGACGTGGCCGCCGCCGAACACGAGCGCACCCGCGCGGTAGAAGGCGTCGACCAGCGCGAGCGCCTGCGAGGGCATGGCCTGCAGCAGCAGGGGCAGGCACAGCAGCAGCGCGAAGAACAGCGCGAGCCAGGCCGCGCCCGCGCGGCGGCTCACCGGCACGCTCATGGGTTCGTGCGGCGCGTCGGCCGCGGGGCGCATGAGCAGCAGGCCCAGCACCCCGGCGAGCGCGATGGCGAGCAGTTGCGTGCCGGTGCCGGGCCAGGCCAGCAGCAGCGCGGCGGTGGCGAGCATCAGCGCGCGGCGCGACGCGTCGGGGCAGAGGCTGCGCGCCATGCCCCAGACCGCTTGCGCGACCACGGCCACGGCCACCACTTTCAGGCCGTGCAGCAGGCCCGCGCCGGCACCGCTCTGCAGGGCGTCGCCGGCCTGGGTGAGGCCCAGGGCGAGCGCGATGAGCGCGATGGCCGAGGGTAGGGTGAAGCCGGCCCAGGCGGCGAAGGCGCCCGCGTAGCCCGCGCGCGCCAGGCCCAGCGCCAGTCCGACCTGGCTGCTGGCCGGGCCGGGCAGAAACTGGCACAGGGCCACGAGGTCGGCATACGCGGCTTCGCTCAGCCAGCGGCGGCGTTCGACGAATTCGCTGCGGAAGTAGCCGAGGTGGGCCACCGGGCCGCCGAAGGACGTGAGGCCCAGGCGCAGGAAGATCAGGAAGACCGCCCAGGCACTGCGGTCGGCCGGGTTGGGCTCAGCGGGGCTGGGGCTGGGCATGGTCGGCGCGCGGGGCCGTGGCGGGCGGGGTGTACCTGGCCATGAAGGCGCGGTCGATGCGGTCTTTCCAGCGCCTGGCCCAGGCGCCCTCGGCGTGAAGCGGGCCCCAGGTGGCGATGGCGTGACCGGCGCCGCAGGACAGCAGGTTGAGCGTGTTGGCTGGCGGGTGGTGGGCTTTCAGCGACTGGCCTTCGTGGGCGGCGAGCAGGTTGGCCGCCAGCGGCGGGCCGGCGCGCACGGCGCAGACGCCGCTCTGGGCGTGAGGCCGGTCGGCGCGGGCGCACACGTCGCCAGCGGCGAAGACGTTGGCGTGGCTGGGGCTCTGCTGGAAGGCGTTGACCAGCACCTGCCCGGTGTCGGACAGGGCCAGCCCGCTGCCTTGCAGCCAGGCGGGTGCGTGCGCACCGATGGCGAGCAGGGGCACGTCGCACAGCAGCGTGGCACCGCTGCCGAGTTGCAGGCCTTGCGGGCCGATGCCGGTGCAGGTTTCGCGCAGCACGGTGATGCCGCGCTGCTTGAGCCGCCGAAGCACCCGGCGGCGCACGCCCGCGGGGTAGTGGGCCGCGATGTCGGCGCCACCGGTCAGCAACGTGAACTGCGTGGCCTGAAAACCCGCTTCGCGCAGGCGCTGCTCGGCCGCGAACAGCAACTCCAAGCCGGTGGCCCCGGCGCCGATGACGGCGATGGACAGGGGCTTTTCTCGGGCCATGTCGAGCACGCGCGGCCACAGGCTGGCAAAGACTTCGGTCGGGCGCACGATGAGCGCGCGTTCGCTGGCGCCGGGCATCTCGGCCTCCAGCCGGCTGCGGTGAATCACGGCGCCGGTGTCGATGGACAGCAGGTCGTAGCGCAGTTCGGGCGGCAGCTCCTTGTTTTTGCCGGTGGACGCGGCCATCACGGTCTGCGCGGCGGCGTCGAGGCCGGTGCAGCGGCCCTGCAGCCATTTCGCGCCTGCGGCCCTGATCAGCGGTTCGAGCGGGATCTGGCAGTCCGCCTCGCTGTAGCGGCCGGCCACGAAGCCGGGCAGCATGGCGCTGCAGGTCTGGTAGGGGTAGGGCGTGAGCACGGTCACGTCCAGGTCGGCGGGGCGTTGCCGGGCCAGTTGGGCCAGCACCTGCACGTGGGCATGACCGGCGCCGAGCAGCAGGAGTTTCTGGATGCCGTGGTGCATGGGCCCCGATGGTACGGGGTGTTTCAGGGCGGGTCGTCGGCCCAGCGCAGATCGGTTACCCAGCCCACGCTGCGGCTGGCGGTGTTGTCGCTGTCGGCACCGATGAGCACGCTGCTCACGCTCGGGATGTCCGCGCCAGCGGGCAGTTCGTCGCCGAAGAGCGCGGCGAAGTCCTGCGCCAGGTCGCGGCTTTCGCCCGCCCACTGGCCCAGCGGCGCGTCCTGGCCTTGC
>JAHIQV010000158.1 GCA_018903185.1 Gammaproteobacteria bacterium
AGACGGCGCCAAGGCCTGACCACCCGCCCGCGTCCGGACGGCCAGTGCCGCCCCTTCGGGGGTCGCGCGCAGCGCGGCGGGGGTGTCTGACTTCAGGCGGCGTCGGGTTGCCGCGCAGGCGCCGCGCGGCGGAAGCTGTCGAGTTCGCCGCAGGCCTGGTCGATGGCGCTGATCAGCGGCCAGCGCAAAAGATCCACCTGGAATCGCCGCGCACTCTCCACCTGCGGGATCAGGTACACGTCGGCCACCGTGGGCGTGTCGCCAAAACTGAAACGACCCCGCCGCGCATCGGCGGCCAGCAAGGCTTCGTAGGCGTCGAAACCGGCCGTGATCCAGGTGCCGCACCAGGTGTTGATGGCCGCCTCGTCGGCGCCAAAGGTCTTGCGCAGGTGTTCGAGGATGCGGCGGTTGTTGATGGGGTGGATGTCGTTGCCCACGATGGCGGCGAGCGCGCGCACGCGGGCGCGGCCCCCGGGGTCCGACGGCAGCAGCGCAGGTGCCGGATGCGTGTCCTCCAGCCATTCGATGATGGCCGGTGACTGGATCAGCACCTCGCCATCGTCGAGTTCGAGCGCGGGCACGAGCATCTGCGGGTTGACCGCCTTGAAGCTGTCGGTCAGGTGTGCCTCTTTGCCCAGGTGCACCGCGAGGTATTCATAGCCCAGGCCCTTGAGGTTGAGTGCGATGCGCGTGCGGTGCGAGGTGCCGCTGCGCCAGAAGTTGTAGAGCTTCATTCGGCAGGTCCCACCGTCAGCGCGACCTCGGCCACACCTTCCACGCGCCCGGTGATTCGGTCACCCGCCACCACCGCGCCCACGCCTTCGGGCGTGCCGGTGTAGACCAGGTCGCCGGGTTGCAGGTGGTAAAACAAAGACAGGTCGGCGATGATCTCGCGGATGTTCCAGATCAGCTTGTCCACGTTGGACGACTGCCTGGTTTCGCCGTTGACTTCGAGCGCGATCGCACCGTTTTCGATCACCACGCCTTCCATCGGCACGATCTCGGAGCACACGGACGAATGCTCCACGTCCTTGCCCAGGTCCCAGGGGCGGCCCTTGTCGCGCGCCACCAGCTGCAGGTCGCGCCGTGTCATGTCCAGCCCGGCGGCGTAGCCGTAGATGACGGTGTGCGCGTCCTCGGCCTTCACGCGGAAACCGGCCTTGCCGATGGCGACCACCAGTTCCATTTCGAAGTGGTAGTTCTTCGTCTCGGGCGGGTAGGCCACGGTCGCTCCAGAAAGCGTGAGCGTCTGCGGCGCCTTGGTGAAATAGAACGGCCGCTCGACCGATTTGTCCACCGGCGTGCCCATCTCGACGGCGTGTGCGTGGTAGTTGCGGCCGACGAAAAACAGGCGGTTGATGGGGAAACGTTCGGTCTTGCCAAGGACGGGCAGGGACGGGACGGCGGGCGGGGTGAAGAGATATGGGGTCATGTCGTTCTGCAGAGCGTTAGCGCGTCTCATAGACGCCGAGTTTTCGATGGAGCGGGGATTCGTCGGCGATGAAGACGAAGGACGGTTGGTCGGCCTGGCGGTTCTTCAGCGTCACGGCCTCGTAGCCGGGCGCGCAGCAGGTGTCGGCTTCAACCAGCTCGAAGCGTTTGCCGCAGGTGGACACGTCCACACCGCCTTCGATCAGGTGGAACACCTGCGCGGGCGAGCGCGCGGGCAATGTGAGCGTCTGGCCGGGCCTGAGCATGAGGGCGTAGAAACCCAGGATGTTCTGTGCGTCGCCGCCGGTTTCGGGGTTCACGTAGGTGACCTGCAGGCAGTCCAGACTGGGCTGGTCGGCGGCCATCGCCACCAGCGCGGCGCGCGTGTCGACCCAGGGGTAACGCAGCATGGGGTAGCGCTTGTCGCTGCGCGCGAACACCTGCGTGGGCACCACGCCGGCGCGGGTCCAGGCGCGGTCGCCGCTGCCTTGCTGGACGGGCTGGCGTTCGCCGTTGATGTGGTAGCTGGCCTCCATGTAGTAGACCAGCGGCAGGTCCAGCACGTCGAGCCAGACGACCGGGTCTTTGCCGTCGTGGCCGTGTTCGTGCCACAGGCCGGTGGGCGTCAGGATCAGATCGCCGCGGCTCATCGGGCACTTCTCGCCGTCCACCGTGGTGTAGGCGCCTTCGCCCTCGACGATCATGCGCACCGCGTTGGGCGTGTGGCGGTGGCTGGGCGCCCACTCGCCGGGCAGCAGCAGCTGCATGCCCAGGTACATGGCGGGGCTCGCCTTCATGTTCTCCAGGCCGTGGCCCGGGTTGGCCAGCACCAGCACGCGGCTTTCGGCCTTTTCGATGGGCGTGAGTTCACCGGCTTTGAGCAGCAGCGGCTTGAGCGTGGCGTAGGGCCAGTGGATCGCCTGCGTGGCGCGCGTCGGCACCTTGGGCGG
>JAHIQV010000159.1 GCA_018903185.1 Gammaproteobacteria bacterium
CCTGCTCGAATCCGAGCTGTTCGGCCACATGAAGGGCGCCTTCACCGACGCCGTGGCCAACCACAAGGGCCTGTTCCAGGCCGCCGACGGCGGCACCCTGTTGCTCGACGAGATCGGTGACATGCCGCCGGCCCTGCAGGTCAAGCTGCTGCGCGTGCTGCAGGAGCGCGCGGTGCGCCCGCTGGGGTCCAGCCAGTCGGTGCCGGTGGACGTGCGCATCATTTCGGCCACGCACCGCGACCTCGAAGCCGCCATGGCCATGGGCCAGTTCCGTGAAGACCTCTACTACCGGCTCAACGTCGTCACGCTGACCCTGCCCACCCTGGCCGAGCGGCGCGAAGACATCGCCCTGCTGGCCAACCACTTCCTGGCCAAACTGGCCGCCAAATACGGCAAGCGCAGCTCCGGCTTTGCGCCCGAGGCGCTCAAGGCGCTGACGATGTCCGCCTGGCCGGGCAATGTGCGCCAGCTCTACAACGTGGTCGAACAAGTCTGCGCCCTGTCCACCACGCCCCTGGTATCGCTGGCGCTGGTGCAGCGCGCCCTGCGCACGCCCTCGGCCGAGGTGCTGAGCTTCGCCGACGCGCGGCAGCGCTTCGAGCGCGAATACCTCGTTGGACTGCTCAAAATGACCGACGGCCATGTGGCCGATGCGGCCCGGCTGGCCCAGCGCAACCGCACCGAGTTCTACCGCCTGCTGCAAAAACACGCGCTCACGCCGGGCCTGTTCAAGAGCGATGCCGGAGCCGGTGCGGGCACCGAGTCCAGCGACCCTGTCGCCGATGTGTGACAACCAGAAACCGTTGATCTGTCACGGTTTTTTTTCCAGCACCCGCCTGCCTGTCGCCGATCGACGACAAAAACCGGTATCCGGGACCTTCCCGAAAACGCCCAACCGGTCGATCGCATCAAAATCGATTCATAACCAGTTGATTTAAAAGGTTTTTTCAGACCTGGCACAGGGTTTGCCCTTATCCAGGCATGCCCATTGATTTCAGACCGCTTCCAGCGCCCCGCATCCAGCGCAGCCGATCCCTGCTGATCGCGCTGCTCACCATGCTGGCCGCGGCTTCCGCGCAGGCCCAGGGCTTTGACTGGAACACCCTCAGCCAGCTGGCCCGGACCCGCGCGCAGGCACCCTACAGCGCAAACAGCGACAAACTGCCTGCGGACCTCGCCGCCCTGGATTACGACCAGATGCGGTTCATCCGCTTCCGGGAAGACCAGTCCACCTGGCGCACGCAAAGCCTGCCTTTCGAAGCCCAGTACTTCCACCTCGGCCTGTACCAGACACAACCCGTTCGCATCCACGAAATCACACCCGATGGCGTGAAGGACCTGCCCTTCCGGCGTGAACTGTTTGAATACGGGCGCAACGTGGTGGATCCCAGTCAGTGGGGCGACCTCGGCTTTGCCGGGTTCCGGCTGCTGCACCCACTGAACGAACCGGCCAAGAAAGACGAACTCGTCGCCTTTCTCGGTGCGAGCTACTTCCGGGCGCTCGGCGCCGGCCAGCAGTACGGCCTGTCGGCCCGTGGCCTCGCCATCGACACCGTGGGCGGCAGCGGCGAAGAGTTCCCGCGCTTCACCGAGTTCTGGCTGGAGCGCCCGGCGGCGGACGCGAAGCAGATCACGGTCTACGCCCTGCTGGAATCGCCGCGCAGCACCGGCGCCTACCGCTTCGTGCTGCGTCCGGGCGCCCAGACCACCGTGACCGTGCACGCCCGGGTTTACCTGCGCCCAGGCTCGGCGCCGGTGAACACGCTCGGCCTGGCCCCGCTGACCAGCATGTTCCTGTTTGGCGAGAACCAGCCCAGCGCCACCGACTTTCGTCCGGAAGTCCACGACTCGGACGGCCTGATGATGGTCACCGGGGACGGCGAGTGGCTGTGGCGCCCGCTGCAGAACCCGCGCCAGCTGGTGGTGAGTTCGTTCGCCATGCAACAGCCGCGCGGCTTCGGCCTGATGCAGCGCGACCGCAGCTTCGCCAGCTACGAAGACGTGGAAGCCCGCTACGAGCGCCGCCCCAGCGCCTGGATCCAGCCGCTGGGCGACTGGGGTGCCGGCCGCGTGGAACTGGTGCAGTTGCCCACGCCCGACGAAACACACGACAACATCGTCGCCTACTGGGTGCCCGCCACCCTGCCCGCGCCCGGCGAACCCTTTGAGTACGCCTACGAGCTGGCCTGGCAGGGCGACACGCCACAGCGCCCCCCTTCCGCCTGGGTCACCCAGAGCCGCCGCGGCTACGGCTACACCAAGCTGAGCGTCAGCGAACAGGCGCGCCAGCCCCAGTACGTGCTCGACTTCACCGGTCCGGCGCTGGACAACCTGCCCGCAGACGCCCCGGTGCGCGCAGTGGTGAGCGCCGACGCCAACGGCCGGGTCCTCGAAGCCCTGGCCTACCCCAATCCGGCCACGCGCACCTGGCGCGTGACCCTGCGCGTGGAACGCATCGACCCGGACCGCCCGGTCGAGCTGCGCGCCTTTCTCCAACACCAGAACGACACCTTGAGCGAAACATGGACACAACTACTCCTGCCCGAGTGAGCGCCCCCTTGAGTGGCCGCAGCCTGCTGCGTGAAGAACGCCACCCGAACGCGGTGACGGCCCCGCCGGTCAACCGCGGGTCCATGGCGCCACGCCCCTGGCGGGGCTTCTGGAACAGCATCGGCACCGCCGTGCTGGCCAGCGCCAGCCAGTGGTTGCCACCGCGCACGCCCAAGGTGCGCCCCAGCGAGCAACCAACACCACAGGCCTGGGAAATCGCGGCCAACCGGCGCCGCACGGTGTTCGTGTTGCTGACGCTGCTGAGCACGGCGCTGGCCGCCAGCCTGTACATCAGCGCCCAGCCGGAAGACGAAAACACCTGGCTGCAAACAGCCCAGCTGGTGCTGTTCGCCGTGTTGTCCGCCTGGGTGGTCACCGGCTTCGTGACCGCGCTCATGGGTTTCTGGGTACTGCTGCGCGGCGACCGCCACACCCTCACCGCTGCCTCGGTGCGCGATCACGCGCTGAACCCCGACGCACGCACCGCCATCATCATGCCCATCTGCAACGAAGATGTGGCCACCGTGTTCGCCGGTCTGCGCGCCACCTGCGAATCGCTCATTGGCACCGGCCACGCCAGCCAGTTCGACGTCTTCGTGCTGTCCGACAGTTACGACCCCGCCATCGCCGCCGCCGAGCGCAGCGCCTGGGAAGAACTTCGCGCGGCCCTGGCCGAGCAGCCCGGCCATCCGCCGATCGAGGTGTATTACCGCCTGCGTGAGCGCCGCACCCACCGCAAGGCGGGCAACGTGGCCGACTTCTGCCGCCGCTGGGGCAAGGACTACGACCACATGGTGGTGCTCGACGCCGACAGCGTCATGAGCGGCAGCTGCCTGGTGTCCATGGTCAAGCTGATGGACGCGAATCCGAGCGCCGGCATCATCCAGACCGCCACGCAGGCCATCGGTCACGCCACGCTGCACGCGCGCGCACAGCAGTTCGGTTCGCGTGTCACGGGCCGTCTGTTCACCCTCGGCATGCAGTTCTGGCAGCTCGGCGAGTCCCACTACTGGGGCCACAACGCCATCATCCGTGTCGAACCCTTCATGCAGCACTGCGCGCTGGCCCCGATCAAGGGCACGGGCGGCATGTCCGGCGGCATCATGTCGCACGATTTCGTTGAAGCGGCCCTGATGCGCCGCGCCGGCTACCACGTGTGGCTGGTGTCCGACCTCACCGGCAGCTACGAGCAGCAGCCGCCCGATCTGCTGAGCGAGCTGCAGCGCGACCGCCGCTGGTGCCAGGGCAACCTGCAGAACTCGCGCCTGATGGCCGAACCCGGCATCCACCGCGTGCACCGTTCCATGTTCGCCATCGGTGCCATGTCCTACCTGTCGGCCCCGATGTGGCTGGCCTTCCTGGCCTTCGGCACCGCCCTGTGTGTGGCCGACCCGAGCCAGCTGCCGGGCTGGTACGACACGTCCAGCGAACGCCTGGGTCTCTGGATCTGGACCCTGTGCCTGCTGTTCCTGCCCCGCGTGCTCGGCTTGCTGGCGGTGTTCCTCAAGGGCGAACAAAAAGGCTTCGGCGGCGCCGGCATCCTGCTGTCCAGCGCCTTGCTGGAGAGCGCCCTGGCCTTGCTTCAGGCGCCCATCCGCATGGTGGCGCACTCGCTGTTCGTGCTGGTCGCCGTCACCGGCATCCAGCTCGACTGGAAGTCCCCGCCCCGGGAAGCGGTCGGCGTGGCCTGGCGCGGCGCGTTCGCCCAGCTGGCTCCGATCGCAGCCGTCATCGGCGTGCTGGTGTTCGGTGTGGCCTCGTTGAACATCGAAGCCCTGGTCTGGATGCTGCCGGTGACCCTGCCGCTGCTCCTGGCGGTGCCGTTCACCGTGGCCACCGGTCACGTCGCGCTCGGGTCCTGGATGCGCGCCCGAGGCGCCTTGCTGATCCCGGAAGAGTCGTGGTCACCGGCCGTGCTGCGCCGGGCCTGGCGCCACGCCTCGCGCCTGTCGCTGCTCAAAGCCGCCTGATCGCGGGTGGCGAGCCGGGCGGCTTGCCCGGCCAGCGTTCAGGGCTTCGGTGATTGGAGATAACGCTCGTCGGACCAGGTCGCCAGCCATTGCGGCGCGAAGGCCACGAAGATGGCGCTGAACATGCCCGTCAGAAAGGCATCGCCCCAGGCCATGAGCCAGCGCGCCACCAGCGCCTGCTCGTGCGGGGCACCGCCAGCCCACTGCTGGGCGGCTTCCAGCAACACACCCGAAAGAAACACCGCCGCGGCGGTGCCGATAAAGCCCCGCCCCAGGGTGTAGACAAAAGGATTGGGCGGCAGCCAGCGGCGCAACAGCGCCCCGATACCCAGCGCCAGCGTGGCCGGCACCAGACCGATCCAGACCCATTGGGACAGCGCGGCAGCCGGATCCGAGTGGCCCAGCAGCCACACGGCCAGCACCACGCCCGAGAGCACCAGCACCGCCAGCGGCCAGCCCAGCATCAGAACCAGCAGGCAGGCGCCCGAGAGCTGCACCTGAAGGCCTTGCGGCATCTTCTGAGGCAACAGCCAGAGCCAGGGCAACAGGGCGAGCGCAGCCAGCGCGGGCGTGAGCAAGGGACCCGCCAGCATGCGCCAGGGGCGGAACCACAAAGCCATCACCATGCAGGCCAAGGCCAGCGCCATTTCGATACCAGTCAGCATGGGCAGGGAGTATGGGCCGCTGACCATTCCCCTCACTTGACTTCGGTCAACCCATGCCG
>JAHIQV010000017.1 GCA_018903185.1 Gammaproteobacteria bacterium
CCCGGCCTGGACCGCGCCGTGGCAGAAGATCTGGTGAACACCGCGCACCAGGTCTGCCCCTACTCCAACGCCACCCGCGGCAACATCGACGTCACGCTCACGGTGGTCTGATTCACCGGCCGGATCGGTCGCACCGGCCCTGGGAGCCCCGGGGTCGGTGAACTCAGCCGGGCGAACGGCCGCCCAGACGCTCCATGGCATCGGCCAGCCAGTCGGCCGGCAGGGTGGGCGCTTCAGACAGCGTCACGCGCCAGCCGTCCGCCAGCGTCTCCACCTGCGCACGCCCACCCACCCAGAGCAGCCACGCGAGCCCGGCGCACTGTGCGCCCGTCGCGGTTTCTCCCACCGGGGCACTCAGCAGCGCAGTGAAGGCATCGGCTCCGGGCAACCGGACCGCGTCGCCCAGGCGTTCACCGCCCACCGCCTGCGCCAGCGCGTTCAGGACTTGTGTGTCATCGTGGCGGACGCCAAAGTTTTGCAGCCAGTCGCGCACATGCCCGGCCACGCTCGCGCCACGCCGCGCCTCCGCCTGTTGCAGGTCGGCATGGTCCCACTGGTTCCAGTCCACCGCAGGCGCCACCGGGCCGCCGGCCATGGCGGCCTGGGCAAAGCGGTACAGCGCGGCTTCGTGGTCCTGCTGCTGCACCGCCGCGCTCACTATCAGCAACGCGGCCATCCGATGAGCCAGCAACTGGCCTTGTTGCGCCAGCAGCTTGTCGCTCAGCAGCTCGTTGCGCTCGGCGCGCAGATCGGACAGCTCCAGCGCGTTCTTCAGATCGGCGCGCAAACTCTCCAGCTCCCAGGGTTTGCTGATGTAACGGTAGATCTCGCCGGTGTTGATCGCATCGATGGCCTCGCCCAGCTCGGAGTAGGCCGTGGTCATCATGCGCACGACGTTGGGGTGGTACTGGCGTGCATGCCGCAGCAGCTCGGTACCGCGTTCGCCGGGCATGCGCTGGTCGCACACCAGCACGGCGATCTCGTCGCCATGCTCGCGCAGCACGGCCCGGCCTTCTTCCACCGACAGGGCGGTGAGCACCGGGGCCAGCGGACCGACCAGCCGCTCGAAATATTTCAACGCAATGGCCTCGTCGTCTACGTACAGGATTTTTTCGGGTCTCATGAATGCTCCTAAGCCCTGGCTTCTTCCACGGGCGGGAAATACAGCGTCACCGCGGCGCCCTGCCCCGGCATCGATCGAACGTCCACCGTGCCCCCCAGCGAGCCCATCACCCGCCGGCAAAACACCAGTCCCATCCCCGATCCACCGGCATCGGCGCGCGTGGTCACGGGCTCGTGGGTCAGTCGCTGCAGGACCTCCGGCGCAATGCCGGGTCCGTTGTCGCTCACGCGGATGACGGGCTGTTCCGGCAAGCCGGGCGCGGGTGCTGCGGCACCCAGCGCGATGCACACCCGGGGATCATCAGGCAATGCCGAGCGCAATGCCAGCAAGGCGTTCTTGACCAGGGTGCACAGCACCAGATACAGCAGATCGCGCCGCCCCGGCAGCCTGAAATCGGCCGCCAGGTCGCACGAGAGCCAGGACGCTTCGCCCGGATCAAACGGGTATTCGTCCCGCACGGCGGCCACCAGATCGCTGGCCAGCAGGCTGAGCGGCGCGTCGCTGCGGTAGGCATCGCGTGCGGTCTGTACAAAGGTGGACACCAGGGACTGTGCGTAGTCGGCACGCCGCTGGGCGGCCTCGATCATGAACAGCACATCGCCCGGCTTGTGCTGCTCGATGCGGGCCATGCCACTGCCTCCCTCGGGCGCATCGTGGTGCCGTTTGCGCATCGCCGCCAGATAACCGCGCACCGTGGCCAGCGGCGTGGTGACCTCATGGGCCAGAAAGCCCAGGGTTTCACGCAAGGTCGCTGCGCGCTGGTCGACAAGCGCCTGGTCGAGCGCGCGGCGCTGGGCGCCGGCCAGGGCCTCGCGCAGGGCCTGGCGTGTCACGGCCTCATCCAGCGGCTTCTCCAGGATCTTCTCCACATGTCCCCGGTTGACCGCCGCCAGGGCCACGGCCTTGTCGGCGCAGGCAGACACCAAGAGGCGGGCTATGTGCCCGTACAAGCGGCGCACCTCGCTCAGCAACTCGACCCCGTCGCGCCCCGGCATGCTGTAGTCCGTCAGCAGCACCGCCACCTGATCGCCGCGCGCCAGCAACAGCGCCAGCGCCTCGTCCACGCCGCCCGCCGTCCACACCACGAACTCGTCGCCATACAGGCGGGCGAACCACTTGCAGGCCTGCGGCTCGTCGTCCACCATGAGGATGGCATGGGCGCTCTGGGTGCCCGTTGGCAACGCGTTGTTCATGGAGCTCATGACGGCCTCGGCAGATCGAAAGTGAACGCGGTCCAGGCGCCAGCCTCGCTCTCCACCGCCAGCAAGCCGCCGTGGCGCTGCACGATGCCGTAGCTCACGCTCAGGCCCAGACCCAGTCCGGCCCCGACGTCGCGCGTGGTGAAGAAGGGCTCGAACACGCGCCCGATGTTCTCGGGCAGGATGCCCTGGCCGTTGTCGCGCACCGTCACGCGCAGGCGCCCGCCTTCCGTCTGCACCCGCACGTCGATACGCGGCTGTTCGCGCTGCGCCTTGGCCAATGCATGGGCCGCATTGCTGAACAGGTTGATCAGCACGCCAATGATGGCCGGTTCGTCGCCCAGCACATGGGTGTCCTGTGGCATCTCGATCGACACCGCCACCCCCTTGAGCTCGTGGCCCGCCAGCCGCTGCGCCGAGCGGATCGCCTGCTCCAGCAGAAAGGGCCGCTGGCTGTTGTCGCCGGGATTCTGGTAAGCAAAAGTCTTCAGGTCGGTGACGATGTTCTGGATGCGTGTCATGCCCTCCTTGGCGTCCACCAGGCTTTCCTTGAGCAGCTCGTCGCTTTTGGCGGCGGGCAGGGTCTGCGCCATGTTGATGGCCATCAGGCTGTAGTTGACCGGGTTGTTCAGCTCGTGCAGCAGGCCGGCCGAAAGGGTGCCGATGGCGGCCATTTTTTCGCGCTGCAGCAGTTGGCCCTTGATCTCGACGAGGGCTTTGTTCTGCGCCAGCAGTTCGTCTTTCTGGCGCTGCACCTCGGTCTGCAAGGCGTAGGTCTGCCGCCGCTGCCGATCGCCATAGACCGACACCGTGATGGCAATGAGTGAAAAGAAGAGAACAAACATCAGCTGACCGGCGAGAACCGGCCAGTGCTGCACGCCATCGACGCGCAGCACACAGGCCAGGGTGTAGGCCAGCATGGTGAAGACGCTGAAAACCAGCGCTTCAAGCAAGGTCAAGGGCAGAAAGATGCTGATGCCCGATACCGCGAGGGTCAGACCGACAAAGTAGATCGAGGCCTCTCCATCGGTGCTGAAGATCATCCAGGCAATCATCAATTGGGGCAGTGCAATCCAGAAATAGGTGAGCCCTCTGACGTGGCGCAAGCCCCACGAACTGCTGTAGCTCCAAAGCGCGGCCCCGATCAGCGCCACCACCACGAGACGCGCCAACCCGAAGTCTTGCGAGTGCTCCGGGTAGAAAGCCGCATCCAGCCCGACCCCTCCGGCAACAAGCACCATGGCCAGCACGCAGG
>JAHIQV010000160.1 GCA_018903185.1 Gammaproteobacteria bacterium
CCACCGCCGGGCCGCCCCAAGGTGGATCAGCCACCGCGGGGGGCAGCGACCCGCGCAGCGGCGGAGAGTGCGGGCCATGACCCGGCGCCGCAGCGCATCATCAAGGTGCGCCGCGACTACAACAGCTGGGTCGGCAGCGAGACGATGGAAGATTACGCGCTGCGCTACACGCCGCAGCGCTTTCGCAAGTGGAGCGAATGGCGCGTGGCCAACACGGCGTTCGGTGCTGCCTCGTTCCTCATTCTTGAAGCGGTGGGCGCCACGCTGCTGGTGCAGTACGGCTTTGTCAACGCGTTCTGGGCCATCCTGGTCACCGGGCTGATCATCTTCCTGGCCGGCCTGCCCATCAGCGTGTACGCCGCGCGCTACGGCGTCGACATGGACTTGCTCACGCGCGGTGCGGGTTTCGGCTACATCGGCTCGACCATCACCTCGCTGATCTACGCTTCGTTCACCTTCATCTTCTTCGCGCTCGAAGCGGCGGTCATGGCCTACGCGCTGGAGCTGGCGCTGGACATCCCGCCCGCCTGGGGTTACCTGGTCTGCGCGCTGGTGGTGATCCCGCTCGTGACCTACGGGGTGTCGGTCATCAGCCGCTTCCAGGTCTGGACCCAGCCGCTGTGGCTGGTGATGATGCTGGTGCCGTTCGTGGCGGTGTGGACGCTCGATCCCGGTGCGTTCTCCAATGTGGTGCATTACGGTGGCGAGTCTGGTGCGGGTGTGGTCTTTGATTGGCACTTGTTTGGTGCGGCTCTCACGGTCGGCATCGCGCTCATCACGCAGATGGGCGAACAGGCCGACTACCTTCGCTTCATGCCGGCGCCGGAAAAAGGCAGGGCCTGGCGCTGGTGGGTCGGTGTGCTGACCGGCGGGCCGGGCTGGGTGATCCTGGGCGTGCTCAAGATGCTGGGCGGCGCGCTGCTGGCTTACCTCGCCATCAGCCACATGGTGCCGCCCGACCGCGCGGTAGACCCGAACCAGATGTACCTCGCGGCCTACGAGTACGTGTTCCCGAACTACGGCTGGGCGGTGGCGGCGACGGCGCTGTTCGTGGTGGTGTCGCAGCTCAAGATCAACGTCACCAACGCCTACGCCGGCTCGCTGGCCTGGAGCAACTTCTTCTCGCGCCTCACGCACAGCCACCCGGGTCGCGTGGTCTGGGTGGTGTTCAACACGCTGATCGCTTTCATGCTGATGGAGATGAACGTGTTCCGCGCGCTGGGCGAGGTGCTGGGGCTCTACAGCAACCTGGCCATCGCCTGGATCATGGCCGTGGTGGCCGACCTGGTGATCAACAAACCGCTGGGCTGGAGCCCGCCGGGCATCGAGTTCAAACGCGCGCACCTGTACGACATCAACCCCGTGGGCGTGGGCGCCATGGGTCTGGCCTCGGCGCTGTCGATTGCGGCGCACATGGGCCTGATGGGCGAGGGCGCACAGGCGTTTTCGGCGGTGATTGCGATGGTGACGGCGCTGGTGGCATCGCCGCTGATCGCATGGGCAACGCAGGGGAAGTACTACATCGCACGACAAAGCGAGACCTGCGGAGGAAGATCGTGCGAAGGATGCGACGTGAAAGGGGGAGGCCACCCAGAAACACCGCGGAACGGGCTTCGCCCGGCCGCTGGTGTTGCCCCCCTGGAGGGGGGTGACGCCGCAGGCGGCGCGGGGGGTGCATCCAAGTCCAGCGCGGGGGGTGTTCTCAAGTGCGTGATTTGCGAGCGCGAGTACGAAGCGCCCGACATGGCGCACTGCCCAGCGTATCAAGGCCACATCTGTTCGCTGTGCTGCACGCTCGACGCACGCTGCGGTGACCTCTGCAAACCCCACGCGCGCCTGTCCGAACAGTGGCAGGGTGCCTTGCGCACGGTGCTGCCGCAGCGCATGTGGCCTTATCTCGAAGCGGGCCTGGCGCACTACCTGTTGCTGATGCTGGTGGTGGCGCCGGTGCTCGCGGCCGTGCTCGGCCTCTTGTACCGGCAGCAGGTACAGGGCCTGGGGCAGGGGCTCGAAGCCGTGGCCGACGCCAGTCTGCTCGACGCCGCGCTGCGCACCGGCTTCCTGCGGGTCTACGC
Organism: Gammaproteobacteria bacterium; assembly: GCA_018903185.1. Lineage (GTDB taxonomy): Bacteria > Pseudomonadota > Gammaproteobacteria > Burkholderiales > Burkholderiaceae_C > Hydrogenophaga. The sequence continues at coordinate 2,076 of JAHIQV010000160.1, forward strand.
CGTGCTGTTGCTGATCGCCGCGACGGTGGCCTGGTGGCTGGTGCTGGCGCACAAGAGCCGCCTGGTGGCGCAGGAAGAGTCGAACCGTCAGACGCGCCTGCTCATGCACGAGATCGAGTCGCACCGCCAGACCGACGAGCAGCTGCAGCGCGCGCGCCAGGCCGCCGACCTGGCCAACCAGGCCAAGAGCCGCTACATCAGCAGCATCAGCCACGAGCTGCGCACCCCGCTCAACAGCATCCTCGGTTACGCCCAGCTGCTGCAGGAAGACGACGACATCGCGCCGCACCGCGCGCAGGCCATCAAGGTCATCCACCGTGGCGGCGAACACCTGCTCTCGCTGATCGAGGGCACGCTGGACATCGCGCGCATCGAGTCCGGCAAGCTCAAGCTCGATGTGAAACCCATGGCCTTTGCCGACGCCATGCAGGAAGTGGCGAGCATGTTCGAGCTGCAGGCCGCGGCCAAGGGCCTGCGCTTCGTGTTCGAGAGCGGCAGCCGCCTGCCCGACGCCGTGCGCGCCGACGAAAAGCGCCTGCGCCAGATTCTCATCAACCTGCTGGGCAACGCGGTGAAGTTCACGCGCCAGGGCGAGGTGCGGCTGCGTGTGACGCACGCGCGCGAGATGGCCGTGTTCGAGGTGCACGACACCGGCCCTGGCATGGCCGCGCAGGAACTCGACCGCGTGTTCGAACCCTTCGCGCGCGGCCAGGCCGAGGCCGCTGCCGCGACCGGTGCGGGCAGCACCGGCACCGGCCTGGGCCTGACCATCGCCAAGATGCTGACCGACCTCATGGGCGGCGAGATGACGGTGCGCAGCACCCTGGGCGAAGGCACGGTGTTCAGCGTGCGCCTGTTCCTGCCCGAGCTGCACGGTGCCGTGGTGCGGCGCGAGACGGTGGCGCCGTCGATCACCGCCTACGAGGGCGAGCGCCGGCGCGTGCTGGTGGTGGACAACGAAGAGAGCGACCGCGAACTGATTGCGCGCTGGCTTCAGCCGCTGGGCTTCGAGGTGACGCTCGCCACCAGCGGCCACGACGCGCTGGCCATCCTGGACGCGCTCGACCCGGCGGGCGAGGGCGCGCCCCACGCCATCTTCATGGACCTCGCCATGCCCGGCATCGACGGCTGGGAGACCCTGCGCCGCCTGCGCGCGCGCGGCTGGGGTGGTGTGCCGCTGGCCATCGTCTCGGCCAACGCCTTCGACAAGGGCCTCGACAACGACCTCGGCCACAGCCCGCAAGACTTCTTCGTCAAGCCGGTGCGGCGGGACGACCTGCTGGCCTGGCTGGGCCAGCGCCTGGGCCTGCAATGGATCACCGCAGAGGGGGCGGCGCAGACCGGGCAGCGGGCGCATGCGCCTCAGGCCTCGGCCGCCAGCAGCGCGGCCGAGCTGGCGCCGCTGCTCGAACTCGTGCGCCTGGGTTACTACAAGGGCATCGTCAACTGGCTGGACGACTGGGTGCGCCAGCGCCCCGAGCAGGCCGACTTTGCGCAGGGCCTGCGCACGCTCGCGCGCGAGTTCCGGTTCGAGGCGATCGAACAGCGCCTGCAACAAAGCGCCACGCTTCCATGATGAACACCGACACCCCTGTCCCAGAGCGCCTGTCGGCGCAACTTCCACCGCCCGATGCACTGGTGGTGCTGATCGTGGACGACGTGCCCGACAACGTCGCACCGCTGCACGACGCACTCGACGAAGCCGGCTACACCGTGCTGGTCGCACTCGATGGCGAGTCCGCCATCCGCCGCGCCACGCAGGCCCTGCCCGATGTGATCCTGCTCGACGCGGTCATGCCCGGCATCGACGGCTTCGAGGTCGCCCGCCGACTCAAGGCCGACCCGGCCACGGCGGCCATTCCCATCATCTTCATGACCGGCCTCACCGAGACCGAGCACCTGGTGGCCGCGCTCGATGCCGGCGGCGCGGACTACGTGACCAAACCCATCAAGCCGCGCGAGGTGATGGCGCGCATGGGTGTGCACCTTCGCACCGCGCGCCATGTGCGCCAGGGCGCGGTCGAGCGCAGCCAGGCGCGCTACGCGCTCGACGCCTTTGGCTACGCCACCATCACCGTGCGCGAGCGCGACGGCCGCCTGATGTGGCAGACCCCGCTGGCGCGCGACCTGCTGCAGCGCTACTGCGGCACCACCGCACCCGAGACCCCGGCCGAGGTGCTGCAATGGCTGCGCCGCCACCTGGGTGAAGCACAGGCCCAGCGCGAGCCACCGAGGCTCACGCTCGACCACGGCCCGCGCCGCCTCACCTTCCGGCTGCACCAGCGCGTGGGCGACCAGGACGGGAGCGAAACCGTCGAAGCGCCGGGCGAAGGCGGCGACTGGCTGATCGTGATGCAGGAAACGTCGGACGCCAGCGTGCTCGAAGCCATGGGCCAGGCCTTTGGCCTCACCGCGCGCGAGGCTGAGGTGTTGTACTGGGTGGCCAAGGGCAAGATCAACCGTGACATCGGCGACATCCTGGGATCGAGCCCCGCCACGGTGAAGAAACACCTGGAGCGCATCTACGCCAAGCTCGGCGTGGAGACCCGCACCGCGGCGGCGGCCATGGCGATCAACCGCGTGCCGCTGCTGCAGCCGCAGCACGGAGGGTGACCATCACCGACCTTGCCAGGTAAAGTCAAGCTGGCTTGTCGCCCGCTTCATCACAAACCGCGTCTTTGAGGGAGAGGTAGCGGTAGCCAAGCCTGACCAAGCGCAGGATGCAAGGAATCTTGACCCGTGAGTCTTCGCTGAAAACCATATTTTTGTGCTCCCTTATTTCTCTGGCTTTGTTGAGTCTGTATCTGATGTTGTTGCGGCAATTTCGCAGTCAACCCAATGGCATCCGCTTTCAATTCGTCAGCAGTTCTTTACACAGCGTTTGCAGCGACACCGCTTGAACATCCTCCCGCACCCGGTAGCTCTCTTGCCCGGGGTAAACCACCAGCTTGCGCGTTGGCTGCAGGTCGTCGCAGGCGGCCTGAAAACCGCGCTCCAGCTTCGGCGCGGTGCTGCGCTTGATTTCAATGGCCCAGCGCTCGCCGCTGGGCCATTGCAGCAGCAGGTCCACCTCGGCGCCGCCGCTGCTGCGGTAGAAAAAGGCCTGCACGCCTCGTGGTGTGCAGGCCAGCAGGTTCTCGATGCAGAAGCCTTCCCAGCTGGCACCCACCACGGGGTGGGAGAGCAGGTCGTCCTTAGTGGTGATGTGCAGCAGCGCGTGCACCAGCCCGCTGTCGCGCACATACACCTTGGGTGACTTGACGAGGCGCTTGCCCTGGTTGTCGTGCCAGGGCGGCAGGCGGCGCACCAGCAGCAGGTCGCTGAGCAGGTCGATGTAGGTGGCGGCGGTTTTGCCGTCCACGCCAATGTTGCGGGCCAGTTGGGCGACGTTCAGCTGGCCGCCTTGGTGGTGAGCGAGCATGGTCCACAAACGGCGCAGCGTTTCGGCTGCGATGCGGGGGCCAAACTGCGGAATGTCGCGTTCCAGGTAGGTGCGGATGAAGTTCTCGCGCCAGCGCAGGCTGCGCACGTCGCTGGGGCTTTGCAGGCTGTCGGGGAAGCCGCCGCGCAGCCACAGGCTGTCTTGCAGGTCCACGCCGGTCTCGGCCACGGTCAGGCCGGTCATGTCGAGGTAGCTGATGCGCCCGGCCAGGGTCTCGCCCGATTGCTGCAGCAAGTCCCACGAGGCTGAGCCGAGCAGCAGGTAAAGACCTGCGGTTTTGCCGCTGCGCCGGGCCTGGTCGATCAGGCCGCGCAGCAGCGGGAACAGGGCGGGCGCGCGGTGGACTTCGTCGAGGATGACAAGTTTGTCCAGATGGTCAGAGAGGTACAGCTCGGCGTTGTCCAGCTTGGCGCGGTCGCGTTCGGACTCCAGGTCCAGGTACACCGAGGGCCGGTCTTGTGCCACGGCCAGCGCCAGCGTGGTCTTGCCCACCTGGCGTGGGCCGAGCAGGGCCACGGCGGGGTTGTGGGCGAGTTCAAGCGCCAGTTCGGCGGCGATGGAGCGGGAAAACATCCTTGCAATTATGGAACTAAATTCCTGAATTGCAAGGATAAAAGATGAAGATTTGGATCCAAAAACACCACATACGCCACCCGGCGTACATACGCCGATCCGGGTTCTCCCTAGCATCCGTCTGTCCGCTGTGAAACGCCCGAACAAGGGCGGCAACGGCGGCAAGAGTCACCCCCTCAACGGAAGTTTTCGAACCTGGAGAAGCCTTCATGATGCAACGTCGATTCACCCTCAAAGCCCTGACCGTCGCCACCGC
>JAHIQV010000161.1 GCA_018903185.1 Gammaproteobacteria bacterium
CTCGCCGGCTTCGGCGTCGCCCGGCAGCACCTGCAGCACGCCGGCGGGCAGGCCGGCTTCTTCGAACACGCGGGCGATGATGAAACCGCCGCTCACGGGGGTGCGCGTGTCGGGCTTGAGCACCACCGCGTTGCCCAGCGCGAGCGCCGGGGCCACGGCGCGCAGGCTCAGGATCAGCGGGAAGTTGAATGGCGAGATCACGCCCACCACGCCGTGCGGCACCCGGCGCGCGAAGGACAGCCGGCCAGCCGCTGCGGGCAGCACCTGGCCCTGCGCCTGCATCGGCAGGCCGGCGGCCAGGTGGCACAGCGTGATGGACTCGTTCACCTCGTGCTGGCCCTTGGGCAGGATGCCGCCGGTTTCGCGGGCGATGGTCAGTGCCAGCTCGGCGAAGTGCTGCTGGAAGATCGCGGCGGCGCGGTGGAACACGGCCGAGCGTTCGCGCGGACCCATGGCGGCCCAGGCGGTTTGTGCCGCTTGGGCGCGGCCAATGGCGGCGCGCATGTCGGCCGCGCTGGCGATGCCCACCTGCGAGAGCACCTGGCCGGTGGCCGGTTCCTTCACGTCGCGCACGCTGGCGAGCGCGGTGGACCATGTGCCGTCGAAGGCATTGCCCGACGTGATGCGGCTGTCGAGCCAGACCGGATTTTCGGAAACACCCATTGCTTTGCTCCTGTTGATCGTTCGTGCACACCACACGGTGGCTGCAACAGGTTTTGCAACGGACGTACCAGCACGCACGCGCAGGCCGGCCCGGAGGCCGGCATTTCCGGGCTTTTTCAGAGGGGCGGATCAGGACTTTCCCTAGGGGGTTTGTGGGGGTCCGAAGGCCCTGTTCGGCCCCCAAAAAAGTTACTATTAATAAACAAAAGTGATGTTCACATTTCATCAAAACATCGATTGATTGATGTTCCCCCATGCCCAGACAACGCATCTCCCTGGCCGATCTGGCCCGCATCGCGAACAGCGGCAAAGACGAGCACCGGGCCGAACCCGGCGAGCGGGTGATGGCCGGGTTCGACACCAGCGGCATCAGCCAGCAGGCGCACCCCACGGTGGCCGATCTGAGCGAGTGCCTGTTCTTCTCGCCGGGCGACGGCCGCATCTGGCTGCAGGACCAGCGCATGGTGCTGCTGCATTCGGAATCGCTGGGTTCGCTGCGCCGCGAGCTGATCGACAGCATCGGCCTGGACAAGGCGCGCGGCCTGCTCACGCGTGCGGGTTATGTCAGCGGGGCGCGCGACGCGCAACTGGTGCGCCAGCAGTGGCCCGACGCCGATCCACCCGCCGCCGCCATGGCGGGCACGCGCCTGCACGCGCTGGAGGGCGTGGTCCAGGTGGAACTGGTGCACGCCGCCTACGACGCGGTCACCGGGGCCTACGACGGTGAATTCCTCTGGCACAACTCCAGCGAGGACGACGAACACATTGCCGCCTACGGCGTGGGCGGCGCACCCGCCTGCTGGATGCAGGTGGGCTACGCCACCGGTTATGTGAGCACGCTGTTCGGGCGGCTGATCGTCTTTCGTGAAGTGAACTGCCGCTCGTCCGGCGACCCCCATTGCCGCGTCATCGGCAAATCGGCCGAACTCTGGGACGACGTGCAGCAGGACCTGCGCTACCTGAACGCCCAGGCCTTCGTGGGGGCGTCCGCGGCGGCCGACGGCTCGGTGCCGGTGGTCGATCTGGCGGCCTATGCAGCGGCCAACCCGGGCACCGAGCAGAGCATGGTGGGCACCTCATCGTCGTTCAACGCGGCCTGCCACATGCTGCACCGCGTGGCGCCGACCACCGCCACCGTGCTATTCACGGGCGAGTCCGGCGTGGGCAAGGAGATGTTCGCCAGCACCCTGCACCGCATCAGCCCGCGCAAGGACCAGCCCTTCGTGGCGATCAACTGCGCGGCCATTCCCGAGACCCTCATGGAGAGCGAGCTCTTCGGCGTGGAGCGTGGGGCCTACACCGGTGCCGGCGCCTCCCGCCCGGGGCGCTTCGAGCGCGCCCATGGCGGCACGCTGTTCCTGGACGAGGTCGGCACCC
>JAHIQV010000162.1 GCA_018903185.1 Gammaproteobacteria bacterium
CAGGTGGCCGGTGACCGCGCGTCAACCATCGTATTCCCGCTGCCGATGTCCCCGCTCGGTCGCATGCTGGACACCCCCCGGAAGCCTGATTCACGGAGTTGACCCAGGGCAGGGAGCCAGGCTCCCAAGCAGTCGCGGGGGTGGCGCTTCTGTGAACACACCCTAAGCGCGCCAGCGCACCGACTGGCGCCATTGGCCTGTCTAAGCTGCACCGGGACGGAAGCTCCAGGCCACCAGGCCGAATTTCCGCTCAAACGTGGCGATGGCCTGATCTGCCGACGCTCAAAGTCTGTGTCAGAGGGCTGATCAACTCTGCAGGGCTGCTCTTCAAGTGAGGGTGGTCCTCGTAAGCCACCAAGGAACCATCATGCATTCCATCAAAATCATCGCCGTCGCCGCGACCACACTGGCGCTCACCGCCTGCTTCTCGCTGCCTGCAGGCCCGACCGGTGCCACCGGCGCCACGGGCGCGACCGGCGCCACGGGAACCACCGGCTACACCGGCGCCACAGGGGCCAAGGGAACCACGGGCTACACCGGCGCCACGGGTGGCACGGGCGCCACCGGTGACACCGGAGCGACCGGCTATACCGGTGCCACAGGCGCCACGGGCTATACCGGTGCCACTGGCGCGACCGGCAACACGGGTGCCCGTGGGGCAACAACCCAGGGCGACACGCTGGTCATCGTCCCGGCGCGCTGAACAGCCGGGTAACACGGCGCTGAGAGCCTGAGAGAAAGACTCTCTGGCTCTCAGCCGTTGTGAAGCCCGCCTGCCCGATGGGGGCGACTTCGCACGACCGGACAGCGCCAGGCGCCCGGTTTATCCTTGGCTTCCATGAAGCTCTACAACTACTTCCGCTCCTCGGCCTCGTTCCGCGTGCGCATCGCGCTGGCAATCAAGGGGCTGCCTTACGAATACCTGCCGGTGCACCTGGCCAAGGGTGAACACCGGCAAGCGGCTTACGGTGATATCGCGGCCGATGGCCTGGTGCCGCTGCTGGAACTGGACGACGGCACGCGGCTGTCGCAGTCCATGGCGATCATCGAGTACCTGGACGACATCCATCCCGAGCCCGCCCTGGTACCGCGCGATGCGCTGGCGCGTGCCCGTGTGCGGGCGCTGGCGCAGTCGATCGCCTGCGAGATCCACCCCATCAACAACCTGCGCGTGCTCAAGTACCTCTCGGGCACGCTGAAGCTGGACGAAGATGCCAGGAACACCTGGTACCGCCACTGGGTGCGCAGCGGACTGGAGACCTTTGAACGGCAACTGGCCCAACAGCCGGCTTCGCGCTTCTGTTACGGCGACACGCCCACGCTGGCTGACTGTTGTCTGGTGCCGCAGATCTTCAACGGGCAACGTTTCAACACCCCGTTGGACGGCCTGCCACGCACCATGGCCGCTTTCGACGCCTGCATGGCGTTGCCGGCTTTTCAGCAGGCCCAGCCCTCTGCCTGCCCGGACTTCGAAGCCTGATGCCCATACCGGAAGACTGGCTGGTGCCCGACTGGCCCTCGCCGGCCGGGGTGCGCGCGGTGTTCACCACCCGCTCGGGCGGCGTGTCGGCGCCGCCGTTTGACCGCCTCAATCTCGGCGACCATGTGCGCGACGACCCGGTTGCGGTCGCCACCAACCGGGCACGCCTGGCCGGTGCCACCGGTGCGCGGCCGGTGTTCCTGAAGCAGGTGCACGGCGTGGCCGTGGCCACACTCGATACCCGGACGCCCGATGGGGGTGAGGCCGATGCCTGCCTGAGCACGTTGCCCGGTGTGGCCTGCACGATCATGGTCGCGGACTGCCTGCCGGTGCTGTTCACGAACAGTGCGGGCAGCGTGGTGGCGGCCGCCCACGCCGGCTGGCGTGGACTGGCGGGAGGGGCTGATGGCCAAGGGGTGCTGGAGGCCACGGTCGCCGCCTTTGTGCAGGCGGTTCAGCAGATGGACGCCTCGGCCGATCGGGACCGCGTCATCGCTGACATGCTGGTCTGGCTGGGGCCATGCATCGGGCCCGAAGCGTTTGAGGTGGGGCCTGAGGTGCGGGCTGCTTTTGTGCAGAGCGATCCGGCGGCCCAACGCGCCTTCGACCCGCATCTGGTGGGTGATGAGAAGTATTTCGCGAACCTGTCGATGCTGGCCCGGCTGCGGCTGAGCGCCATGGGCATCCACCGCATTTACGGCAACGACGGCACCCCGGTCTGGTGTACCGCGACACAAGCCTTACGTTTCTTTTCCCACCGCCGGGATGCTGTCCGTCTGGGCAGCACCGGACGCATGGCGGCCTGCATCTGGCGGGTCTGACGCAGGTACTGCATTCTCTGTGGCGCGCAACTTGTGCGCGAGGTCCTCGGCGGCTTCGCGTGCCTTGATCTCTTTGCGGCGCTGGGGCGTGCGCATCAGGTAAACCACCAATGCGATCGGCATCAAACCGTAAAGAAAGAAGGTCACAATGGCTCCGAGCACGGTGCCTGTCGTGTTCGACGCTTCGGCAACCGCCATCATGAGCACCACATAAAACCAACCGATCACCACCAGATACACAACGTTCCTGACCACGCGGGGGTTGTTGTCAGCTTGCTGGAAGCCGGCACACTGACACTAGGGAAAACCCGGAACTCCTCCCCAGAGGAACCGATAATAAGCCCGCTGGTAATAACCATTGGAGACAAGCATGACATCTGGGAAAACGCCCCAACAGCCCTGGCTGGAAGCTGCGCAGCAGTTTCAGCAAAACCTCGTTGCCCAGTGGACGCAAGCTGCGCAGGCCTTTCCGGGCGCTGCCGCACAGGCGACTCCACAGGCCGCTACAGACCCGTTCGCGGCTTTCAAGGCGTTCATGCCGCAAAGCGGCGCGGCCCATCCTTTTGGCATGGCCATGCCACAGGTGGGCGCGGGGATGGGCATGGCCGGCATGGGCGACATGTTCAACCAGGCCGCCGGCCAGAAGGTCCACTTCGATCCGGCCAAGCTGCTTGAAATCCAGAACACCTACATGAAAGATGTGGCGGGCCTGTGGAACCAAGGTCTCGACGCCAAACCGCAGACCGACCGCCGCTTCGCCTCCGAAGCCTGGGCCAGCAACCCGGTGGCCGCGTTCTCGGCCGCGGCCTACCTGCTGAATGCCCGCACGCTGATGGCGCTGGCCGACGCGGTGGAGGGCGATGCCAAGACCAGGACGCGTGTGCGCTTTGCGGTGCAGCAGTGGATCGACGCCAGCGCACCCAGCAACTTCCTGGCCTTCAACGCCGA
>JAHIQV010000163.1 GCA_018903185.1 Gammaproteobacteria bacterium
AGCTGCGCAGCGATGCGCGGGTGGTCTGCATCGAAAAGTGCAACGCGCGCGAACTCACGGCCGAGCAGTTGGTGGCGTCTGGTGGTGAACAGGCGGCAGCGCCCTTCGATCTGATCGTGGGCGACCTGTCGTTCATCTCGCAGACCCTGGTCTGGCCGGCCATCGTGCCGCTGCTCAAGCCTCAAGGGAGCCTGCTGATGCTGGTCAAGCCGCAGTTCGAACTGCAACCGGGCCAGATCGGCAAGGGTGGCCTGGTGAAGGACGCGGCGAGCTATGTGCTGGTGCGCGAGCGCATCGCGCTGGCCTGCGTGGACAACGGCCTGACGCTGTTGGATTATTTTGAGAGTGCCATCACCGGCGGTGACGGCAACCGCGAATTTTTCGTCTGGGCGAAGCGGGCGGCCTGAAGCCGTCCCGTGGACCCGACGCTCGACAAGGAATCACCATGGCGTTGCCAGTGAGTTTTGAATTCTTCCCGCCCAAGACGCCCGAAGGCGCCGAGAAACTGCGCGCCGTGCGCCAGCAGCTGTATGGGCAGAAGCCCGAATTCTGCTCGGTCACCTACGGCGCCGGCGGCTCCACGCAGCAGGGCACCTTCGACACCGTGGGCGCCATCCTTGCCGAGGGGGTGGCCGCCGCCTCGCACTTCTCCTGCATCGGTGCCACCCAGGCCAGCGTGCGCGAGCAGCTGGTTACGCTCAAGGCCATGGGTGTCAGGCGCCTGGTGGCGCTGCGCGGTGATCTGCCCAGCGGTTATGGCATCGGCGGCGAGTTCCACTATGCGAGCGACCTCGTGGCGTTCATCCGCGCCGAGACCGGGCGCGACTTTCACATCGAGGTGGCTGCCTACCCCGAAGTGCACCCGCAGGCGAAGTCGCCCGAGTCCGACCTGCAGGCCTTCGTCACCAAGGTGCGCGCCGGCGCCGACTCGGCCATCACGCAATACTTCTACAACAGCGACGCCTACTTCCGCTTCGTGGACGAGGCGCACAAGCTCGGGGTCGACGTGCCGGTGGTGCCGGGCATCATGCCGATCACCAGCTCCACCCAGCTGATGCGCTTCTCCGACGCGTGTGGCGCCGAGATCCCGCGCTGGATCCGTCTGCGCCTGCAGGCCTATGGCGACGACACCGCTTCCATCAAGGCCTTCGGCCTCGACGTGGTCACCGACCTGTGTGACCAGCTGCGCAACGCCGGTGTGCCAGCTTTGCACTTCTACACCATGAACCAGAGCGTGGCGACGCTGGAGATCGTGAAGCGTCTTGAGCTGGGTTAAGGTCGGAGGCTGGCCCGGAATGCAGAGAGGAAACACCATGCCCCACACCTGGAAACACCCCGCAGTTCGCCGGTATCTGGCGCCTGTCCTGCTGGCCGCGCTGCTGACCGCTTGCGCCGTGCCTGCGCCCGTGCAGCGGGATGCTCCAGTTGGTCAGCAGGCGGATACCGCATTCAGCGCCGAACCCGCGCAAGCTGTGGGTCGGGCGGGAATCCCACTGACGCCCTCGGCGGCACTTGAAATGCCCCCGCCTGACGTCAGTGAGAGCCCTTCGTCGGACGGTCCGCTCGCGGCACCATCGGTTCCGGACAAGCTGATCGACAAAGGGATGGCGTCCTGGTACGGGAAACGTTTCCACGGCCGGCGCACGGCCAGCGGTGAACGCTACGACATGCACACTTTCACGGCGGCGCACAAGACCCTGCCGTTCGGCACCAAGGTGCGGGTGCGCAGCATGCACACCGGCAAGGAAGTGGTGGTGCGCATCAACGACCGGGGGCCCTACACACACAAGCGCATCATCGATCTCAGCCAGGCCGCGATCACCGCCCTGGGTGTGCGCCACCGCGGGGTGAGCGTGGTGGAGCTGCTGAGAGAATGAGCGCGAGCGATCGCAACAACCCATCCAGGAGACCCGCCACATGAAAATCGAAACCATCGCCGTGCACGGCGGTTACACCCCCGACCCCACCACCAAGTCGGTGGCGGTGCCGATCTACCAGACCGTGGCCTACGCGTTCGACGACACGCAGCACGGCGCCGATCTGTTCGACCTCAAGGTCGCCGGCAACATCTACAGCCGCATCATGAACCCCACCAATGGCGTGCTCGAAGCGCGCCTGGCCGCGCTCGAAGGCGGCGTGGGGGCGCTGGCCATGGCCTCGGGCATGGCGGCCATCACGGCCGCGATCCAGACCATTGCCGAAACCGGCGACAACATCGTCTCGGCCTCCACGCTCTACGGTGGCACCTACAACCTGTTCGCCCACACCTTCCCGCAGCAGGGCATCACGGTGCGCTTTGCCGATCCGCGCGATCCCGCCGCCTTCGCCGCGCTGATCGACGAGCGCACCAAGGCGATCTACTGCGAATCGGTGGGCAACCCGCTGGGCAACGTGACCGACATCGGCGCGCTTGCCGCCGTGGCCCACGCGGCGGGTGTGCCGCTGATCGTGGACAACACCGTGTCCAGCCCCTACCTGTGCCGCCCGTTTGAACACGGCGCCGACATCGTGGTGCACTCGCTGACCAAATACCTCGGTGGCCACGGCACCACCATCGGCGGCGCCATCGTCGACAGCGGCAAGTTCCCCTGGGCGGAACACAAAGCCCGCTTC
>JAHIQV010000164.1 GCA_018903185.1 Gammaproteobacteria bacterium
CCCGTCGACGATCCGACCGTTTCTGACAACCATGTCCACATCGTGTGCCATGTCTTGGCCCTCCACGGTCACGTTTTCACGTTTCGCAGCAGATCACGAACGCCGGTCTATGAGCCCAACGCCCTGCAGGTCGTCGCCCAATCCCGGAAAACCCGACCAGGCAACGGGCTACACGGGCTCTCGCAAGCCAGCAGTTGGACCGCGTGCGTGAACAGGTTCTTTATAAACACTATCGCCTCAGGACGGAAGAGACCCCTTTGCAGGGGGGTCGCTTTTTGTTCGCTGGCATGGACGCTCTGGGGTCATGCGGCATCCGCGCGAGATGGGTGCGAGCGAGGCACACACCCGGCCCAGGCGCATGCCGTCTGAGCGACCCCTGTCTGGCTGCGCTGATCAGCCCGCGAGCGCGGCCTTCACCACATCGGCCAGCGGCGTGGTCGGGCGGCCGATGAGCTGGCTGAGCTGGTGGCCGTCGTCGAACAGGCCGCCTTTGGAGGCACCCACGTCCGAGTCGGCCAGCAGCGCGGCGAAGCCTTCGGGCAGTCCCACTTGCATCAGGGCTGCGGCGTAGGCGGCTTCGGGCAGGTCGTTGTAGACCACGGGCTTGCCGGACTGCTGGGCGATTTCGGCGGCGAGTTCGCTCAGGGTGTAGGCGGTGTCGCCCGCCAGTTCGTACACCTTGCCGGCCTGGTCGTCCTTCGTGAGCACGGCGGCGGCCGCGGCGGCGTAGTCGGCCCGGGTGGCGGAGGCGATGCGGCCGTCTTTCGCGCTGCCCATGACGGCGCCGTATTGCAATGCGGAGCCGACGCTGCCGGTGTAGTTTTCGGTGTACCAGCCGTTGCGCAGCAGCACATGGGGCAGGCCCGAGGCGCGCAGCATGGCTTCTGTCTCTTTGTGTTCGGCGGCGAGGGCGAGCGGCGAGGTGTCGGCGCGAAGGAGGCTGGTGTAGGCGAGCAGCTTCACGCCGGCCTTTTGCGCGGCGGCGATGACGGCGGCGTGTTGCGTGGCGCGCTGACCGACTTCGCTGGACGAGATGAGCAGCAGCTTGTCCACGCCCTGAAAGGCTGCTTCGAGGGTGGCGGGCTGTACGTAGTCGGCCTGGCGGACCTGCACGCCGAGCGCGGCGAGGTCGGCGGCTTTTTCAGGGCTGCGCACGGCGGCCACGATCTGGCTGGCGGGCACGGTCTTGAGCAGGTTCTGGAGGACGAGGCGGCCGAGCTGGCCGGTGGCGCCGGTGATGGCAATCATGGAAAAACTCCTTGTGGGGATGAACAGAGGAGCGGAGAATACCGACCTAACAAACTTTTCGTAAGTACGCACACAAAGGTAAGTACTCCATGAATGCCAACGAACCGTTGCCCGGTGCCGAAGCCCCCGCCATCGCCAAGCTGATGGAACGCGGCGAGCTGTTCGCGGCCGAATGCCCTTCGCGCGCCGTGCTGCAGCACGTGACCAGCCGCTGGGGCGTGCTGGTGCTGGTGGCGCTGCTGGCGGGCACACACCGCTTCAGCGACCTGCGCCGCAAGATCGGCGGCGTGAGCGAGAAGATGCTGGCGCAGACGCTGCAGTGGCTGGAGGGCGATGGCTTTGTGCTGCGCACGCAATACCCTGTTGTGCCGCCGCACGTGGAATACAGCCTCACACCGATGGGCGTGGAGGTGGCGCGTCAGGTGGAAGGCCTGGCGGACTGGATCGAGGGCAACCTCGGCCGCATCCTGAGCGGGCGGCGCGAGCGCGCCGACGCGCTGGCAGTCGCCCCCTTGCCCGGCGTGCGCGCCGGTGTGCGGACCCCGGCATGAGCGCAGCACGGAGGGTCGTCCAGTGAGCGCAGCGCCGGGACCCCTGAGCCTGAGCCCCGTGAACGAGGGCGTGTTCGCCGTGCTGGACGCGGCCGGCCAGCATGTGGGTTACCTCAAGCGCATCGGCGCGGTGTGGAAGTTCAAGGCCGTGGGCAGCACGGCCCAGGGCGAGACCGTGCCCGGCGGCGGGCCACTGACGGAGCGGCACAACATGGTGTTTGAGCGGCCGGATGCGGCCGGGGTGAGCGCTGGCTTGCTGGCCGGCTGAGCCTGCGGCTCAGGTCGTGGCGAAACGCCCGCGCAGGTAGCCGATGATCGCGGCCGAATCGACCAGCCACTGGCTCTGACCAGACGCATCGGTGATCTTCAGGCAAGGCACCTTGGTCGCGCCGCTGCCTTGTTGCAGTTCGGCCCGGTGGGTGGCGTTGCGCTGGGCGTCGCG
>JAHIQV010000165.1 GCA_018903185.1 Gammaproteobacteria bacterium
CAAGGACTACCTGATCAACGGTTTCGCGTTGCGCATCGACAGCAACCGCAAGCTGCTCGACAACGTGTCCAACATCGCGTGGAACGGTCTGCCGCTGGATTACCTCGACACCTGGACCGACCAGGTGCAGCGCGTCAGCGTGGCCGACATCCGGCGCGCCTTTGCCCGGGTGCTGCAGCCCGATCGCATGGTGACCGTGGTGGTTGGCGCAGAGCGATGACCCACCCTCGCCGCGCTGCGCGCGACCCCCTCAAGGGGGCGACACCAGCCTTCCGGCGAAACCAGCCCGGCGGTGTCCCCGAGGGGAATCCTCCGCCGACACACTGGCTTGGTAAGCTCGGTGCATGAAAAAACCCGCGCCACGCCCCACCGTCAACGCACCGCACGAGGTCCGCATCATTGGCGGGCTCTGGAAGCGCACCAAGTTGCCCGTGGCCGACCGGCCCGGCTTGCGGCCCACGCCGGCGCGGGTGCGTGAGACCCTGTTCAACTGGCTCGGCCAGGACCTCACCGGCCTGCGCTGCCTGGATGCTTTCGCGGGCACCGGTGCGCTCGGTCTGGAGGCCGCCTCGCGCGGCGCGGCCGAGGTGGTGCTGGTGGACAACGACACCCATCTGGTCAAGACACTGGAAGGGATCAAAACGCGCCTGAAAGCCGATGCGGTGCGGGTGGAGCGTGGCGACGGCGTGGCTGCGCTGCTGCAGCGCCGCGGCCAGGCGCTCGATGTGGTGTTTCTCGACCCCCCGTTTGCCGATGGCGCCCATGAGGCACTGTTCAGCGCCGCACTGCAGGCAGCGCGCCAGGCGTTGCGCGACGATGGCCTGATCTACCTGGAGGCGCCGCGCATCTGGAGCGCGGACGAGCTCGCCCAGCTGGGGCTTCAGGTGCACCGCCAGGGCAAGGCCGGTGTCGTGGCCTTTCACCTGCTGCGGCCCTTGCCGCCTCAGTGACTTTTGCCGCTGGTCCCACGGCGGCGAGACCCCTCGCGCATAATTCCGGCATGAATTCCGAGCTCTCCCCGGCCGCCAGAAACCCCCGCATCGCGGTCTACAGCGGCACCTTCGATCCGCTGACCCTGGGTCACGAAGATGTGGCGCGCCGCGCCGCGCTGCTGTTCGACGAAGTGATCATTGCCGTGGCGATGGCCCACCACAAGAAGACCCGCTTCAGCCTTCGGGAGCGCATGGACATGGCCGCCGAAGCCGTGGCCAGCCTGGGCGGGCAGATCCGTGTGCTGCCGTTCGAAGGCCTGATCATGGATTTCTGCCGCCAGCAGGGCGCCTGTGCCGTGGTGCGCGGTGTGCGCAACCTGACCGACTTCGACTACGAGGCCCAGATGGCCGCGATGAACCGCAAACTCAACCCGGCCGTGGAGACCGTGTTCCTGCTGCCGCAGGCCGAGCTGCAGTGCATTTCCAGCACGCTGGTGCGCGAGATTTCCACCCTCGGTGGCGATGTGTCGCAGATGGTCAGTCCGGCGGTGGCGCAGCGCCTGGCGCCGCGGCCCTTGCAGGTCTGATCAGGAGCACGAACCATGGCCCTGATGATCACCGCCGAGTGCATCAACTGCGATGTCTGCGAGCCCGAGTGCCCGAACCAGGCCATTTACATGGGCGCAGAGATTTACGAAATCGACCCCGCCAAGTGCACCGAGTGCGTCGGGCATTTTGACGAGCCCCAGTGCATGCAGGTCTGCCCGGTCAGCTGCATCCCGGTGAACCCTGAGTACATCGAGAGCCGCGAGACGCTCTGGCAGAAATACCAGCGCCTGCAGAAAGCGGGTCAGCCCTTGTCGGCAGCGACCGACGCGCCATCGGCTCCGACCACCTGATCGTTCACCGCATCCATTTTCGGAGGCCTTGGCGGTTTGGGCCGAGGCGGTTTGCTGGTGTGGATCAACGCGGTGGCTTTGTCCATTTCGCCGGCGATCAGCTGGGGCAGGGCCTTGAGGCTGCGGTCCAGCGCCTGGGCGATGGCGATGCGGTCGTCCGGTGAAGGCTTTTTCAGCACCCAGTTGGCCACTTCGTTCCTGTCACCCGGGTGCCCGATGCCCACGCGCAGCCGCCAGTAGTCGGCACTGCCCAGCTGGGCGTGGATGTCGCGCAGACCATTGTGGCCAGCGTGACCTCCCCCTTTCTTGAGCTTCACTTCGCCGGGCGGCAGGTCGAGCTCGTCGTGCACCACCAGCACCTCCTCGGGAGCGATCTTGAAGAACCGCGCCAGCGAACCCACCGACTTGCCCGAGAGGTTCATGAAGGTCTGCGGTTCGACCAGCCAGACGTTCTGCCCACCCACCAACGTGCGCGCAACCAGGCCGAAGTGGCTGCGCTCCATCTGCAGTGAGACCTTGAGCAGGCGCGCGGCCTCATCCACCCACCAGAAGCCGGCGTTGTGGCGCGTGTGTTCGTATTCAGGGCCTGGATTGCCCAGGCCGGCGATGAGCTTGATCATGCGCAGATTATCCTGTGGCAGGAACGAAAAAGGCCCGCGTGAGCGGGCCTTCGAGGGGCAAGGCGATCCGGCACCGGACCGCCAGGGCAGAAATTACTTCTTGCCTTTGCCCTTTTTCTTGTCGTCGACAGCGGCCACCACCGGAGCGACAACCACTTCCTTGATCGGCTCGACCAGCGTGGCCACCGTCAGGTTGGTGCGGCCGTGCAGCACGAGCTTGATGCCCTTGGGCAGCTCGATGTCGCCGGTGTGAACGGTCGTACCCGTGGTGACCTTGCTCAGATCCACGGTGATGTGCTCGGGCAGCTGGGTGGCCAGGCACTCGATTTCGATTTCGGTCATCACGTGGCTGACAGCGCACTTGTCGGTCTTGACGGCCGGCGACTCTTCAGCGCCGATGAAGTGCAGCGGCACCTTCTTGTGAAGGCGGGTCTTGTCGTCCACGCGCTGGAAGTCCACGTGCAGCACGAGGGGCTTGAAGGGGTGGTATTGCACGTCGCGCAACAGCACTTTCTGGGTCGTGCCGGCGAGTTCCATGTCCAGGATCGAAGCGTGGAAGGCTTCTTTCTTCAGGGCATGCCACAAGGCGTTGTGATCGAGTTCGATCGTGGTGGCAGGCGCTTCGCCACCGAAAACGATACCGGGCGTGCGACCGGTGATGCGGAGACGGCGGCTCGCACCCGTACCCTGCTTGGCGCGCTCAAAAGCGACAAATTGCATAACTGACTCCTGTTGAGGGGTTCCGCGACCAGAACGCCTCGGTTGAAAAAGGCCGCTTGCTGAATGTGCAGGGCGGCCTGCTTTTTGTCGCTGTCAGGCCTTAGAAAAGGTTGTCCTGATCGGCAAACAAACTCATGACCGACTCACCCGAGGCAATGCGCGCGATGGTTTCGGCCATCAGCGGCGCCACGGTGAGCTGGCGAATCTTGGAGCAGGCCTGGGCGGCCTGCGACAACGGGATGGTGTTGGTCACCACGACCTCGTCCAGCGCATTGCCTTTGGCAATGCGTTCAATGGCCGGGCCCGAGAAGATCGGGTGGGTGCAATAGGCGTAGACGTGTTTGGCGCCGCGCTCTTTCAGCACCTCGGCGGCTTTGACCAGTGTGCCGGCGGTGTCGATCATGTCGTCCATGATCACGCAGTTGCGGCCATCGATGTCACCGATCACGTGCATCACTTCCGACACGTTGGCCTTGGGGCGGCGCTTGTCGATGATGGCCATGTCGCAGTTGAGCTGCTTGGCCAGCGCACGCGCGCGCACCACACCACCCACATCGGGCGAGACGACCAGCAGGTCCTCGTAGTTTTTCTGGCGCAGATCACCCAGCAGCACCGGCGAGGCGTAGATGTTGTCCACCGGGATATCGAAGAAGCCCTGTATCTGGTCGGCGTGCAGGTCCATGGTGAGCACGCGGTTCACGCCCACGGTCTGCAGCATGTTGGCCACCACCTTGGCGGTGATGGGCACGCGGCTGGAACGCGGACGGCGGTCCTGGCGGGCATAGCCGAAATAGGGGATGACCGCGGAAATGCGCTCGGCCGAAGCGCGCTTGAGCGCGTCGACCATGATGAGCAGCTCCATCAGGTTTTCGTTGGTCGGTGCGCAGGTGGACTGGACCACGAAGACGTGGCGGGCACGCACGTTTTGCGTGATTTCCACGGTGACTTCGCCGTCGGAGAAGCGGCCTACGTTGGCCGAACCGAGCTGGGTGCCGAGGTGCTGGGCAATTTCAGCCGCCAGCACCGGATTGGCGTTGCCGGTGAAGATCATGAAATCCGGGGGTTGAACTTGCATGGTGTTCCCAGCTGCATCTACGGCAAAAAAAGTGGCCGCTTCATGTGTATCAAAGCGGCCAGGCCGGTACGTGTTTCGAAAAAATCTGGCAGGGGAGGAAGGACTCGAACCCTCGCATGCTGGAATCAAAATCCAGTGCCTTTACCAACTTGGCGACTCCCCTACGCTGGTCATCTGTTTGGCGATGAAGCCGGACAGACAACCCAAAAAACATGTCGCAGGTTGCGCATCAACTGCCGGGGCTGTGCGCAAGCCGATATTCTAATCGTTGCACCAGTCAAGCAATGGATGTGCATCCATGTTGCTGCATTCGCGGACAGTCCAGTCACTAGGGACCGAAATCTCATCCAGCGGATGCTGCATTTGCGCAAACACCGCGGTGCCCGATCCGGTCATGCGGCCTTGCAGGCCCTGAGCGGACAACCAGTCCAGGCATTGCCCCACTTCGGGACAGATGGCCTGGGCCACGGGCTGAAGATCGTTGTGGCCGAAGTCCAGAATGCTCTGGATATCGAGCCGCGGCAGATCTTGTGTGTCGTTTGCAGCAAAGCCTTGGATTGTAGCAGTTTTTGTATCGCGCTTCAGCTGAGGCGAAGCAAAAATGCGTTGGGTGGATGCGCCTCCAGGCGGTTTGACCACCAGAAACCGCGCAGGGGGCAGTGAAACGGGTGTGATCTGCTCGCCGATGCCCTCGACCCAGGCGTTGTGACCGCCGAGGAAAAAGGGGACGTCGGCACCCAGCTGAAGGCCGATGGCGGACAACTCGTTTCGCCGCAGTCCCAGGCCCCAGAGCCGGTTGAGCGCCAGCAACACGCTCGCCGCATCCGAAGAGCCGCCACCCATGCCGGCTTCAGCCGGTATCCGTTTGTCCAACGTGATGTGCGCGCCCAGCGGGCAACCGGTGGCTTGTTGCAATGCCCGGGCAGCGCGCAGCGTCAGGTCGTCGGCGGGCAGCAGGCCCGGCTGCAGGTCCTGGCGGCTGATTCCACCGTCGGTGCGCAGTTCGACATCCAGCCGGTCACACCAGTCGATGAGCATGAAGACCGACTGCAGCAGGTGGTAGCCGTCGGCCCGGCGACCCGTGATGTGCAGGAACAGGTTGAGTTTGGCGGGCGCAGGAACGCCGTGCAGGTGCCGCAGCACCGGGCGGGGGTGGGCCGGTGTCATGGCTCGAACACGATGCGCAGTTCGGCGGCGGGCAGCGGCAGAAGGCGGTGGGCGTTCACCCGCCCCTCGGGCTGGCGCGAAAGATCGGCTTGCCAGCCATCGGCCTCGCTGGCCTGCCCCTGCAGCCAGGCAAACAGGGCCGCCACGGGCAGCGTGGTGCCACCGAATTCGGTCGTCAGTTCGTCAAGGCTCTGGCGCTGTGTGACGCGTTCACCCTGGTGCAGTTCGGCGCTGCCGGGTTTCCACAGCACCCGGGCCAGGGTGTTGCCCAGTGGTGAATTCAGTTGCAGTTCGCCCGCTGCGGGCGAACCGCGCAGATCGAAGCTGGCGGAATAGGACTGGGGTGGGTCGCTCTCGACAATCAGGGCCAGTCGCCCGCTCCAGAAGGCTTCGCCCGGGACGGTGTTGCGTTGGGGGGCAGCGCAGCCGGCGAGCAGGATGGCTGTTGCCAGTCCTGCCAGCATCGCGTGGCGGCGTGACCATGCGCCCCTATCCGCTTCCAGATTCATGGCTGGACCCGCAGGCGTTTGAGGGTGCCTTGCAGGG
>JAHIQV010000018.1 GCA_018903185.1 Gammaproteobacteria bacterium
CCAGCCTGCTGGCGCTGGCCGCAGCCAAGGCTTTCACCGCCCGGCCCAAGATCATGGTGTTCGACGGGGCGTACCACGGGGGGCTGCTGAGCTTCGGCCGGGGCGGCTCGCCGATCAACGTGCCCCACGAATACGTGGTGGCGCCCTACAACGATCTGGCCGCCGCGGAAGCGCTGGTGCGCGAGCACGGCCCGACGCTGGCGGCGATCATCGTCGAGCCCATGCTGGGCGCGGGCGGCTGCATTCCGGGTGAACCCGCGTTCCTGCACGGCCTGCGCGCGCTGGCCAGCGGCTGTGGCGCCCTGCTGGTGTTCGACGAGGTGCAGACCTCGCGCCTGTCCATCGGCGGGCGGCAGGCGCAACTGGGCATCACCCCCGACCTGACGGTGATCGGCAAGTACTTCGGCGGGGGCTTGTCCTTCGGCGCCTTTGGCGGGCGTGTGGACTGCATGGCGCAGTTCGACCCCCGCCGCGCGAACGCCCTGTCGCATGCGGGCACCTTCAACAACAACGTGCTGTCGATGGCAGCCGGTCTGGCCGGCCTGCAGCAGGTGTTGACGCCGGAGGCGCTCGCCGCGCTCAACCAGCGTGGCGACCGGCTGCGAGAGCGCCTGAACACCGTGCTGCAGACGCATGGTGTGGCGGCGCAGTTCACCGGCCTGGGCTCGGTCATGAACCTGCACGGCATGACCGGGCCGGTGCGCTGCGCGGCGGACCTGGCCCCGTCCAACACCTGGTTGAAGGAGCTGTTGTTCTTCGACCTGCTGGAGCGCGGGGTCTACATGGCGCAGCGGGGGCTGGTGACCCTGTCGCTGCCGTTCGACGACGCGGCCTGCGACGAGATGCTGGGCGCGTTCGAAGACGCGGTCCGGGCGCGTCGCGATGTGCTGCGGGGTTGAGGAGCGAGCACGACGCTGACTTCGGACCTGCGCGATGGCGTTCTGACACGGACGCTGAACCGTCCCGGCAAGCTCAATGCGATCAACAACGATCTCGCACTGCGCCTGCTCGATGCCTTGCGGTCGGCGGCTGCAGACCCGGGTGTCCGGGTGGTGCGACTGCGCGGCAAGGGGCGCGCTTTCTGCGCGCGTTTGCTGCTTTTTCTCTGCGAGGCGTTTGATGCCCAGCCGGCGCTGGAATGGGGGCTCGTCTACCGGGTGGTGAACGGTCCGGACCGGGAGGAGGCCTCCTGGCATGTCGCGACCGCACTGGCCGCGCTCGAGCCTGTGGTGGCCCGGGCATTCAGACGGGTCATGAACCAGATCGGCCTGCCGGCCTTTGATCGGGACATCGAGGCCGAAAACGGGGCGCAACGGCTGCTGGGATCAGAGCCCGGGCCAACCTGAGTTTTCCTGCGCAGGCCTTCAGGCGCCCAGCGCGCGCAACACCTCTTCGGCCGTGGCCGGTGCGTTCACCAGCAGGGGGTCACCGCCCGCCTGCGCCACCGCGTCCCGCAGCGCCTCGTACACGCTGATGGCCAGCATGAACGGCGGCTCGCCCACGGCCTTGCTGCCGTGCACGTTGTCTTCGCGGTTGGCCTCGGGCCAGAGATCGACACGGAAATGCGCGGGCACGTCGCCGGTGGCGGGGATCTTGTAGGTGCTGGGGGCGTGGGTCTGCAGATAGCCTTTGCCGTTCCACACCAGCTGTTCGGTGGTGAGCCAGCCCATGCCCTGGATGAAGCCGCCTTCGATCTGGCCGATGTCGATCGCCGGGTTGATGCTGTGGCCGACGTCGTGCAGGATGTCCACCTTCAGCACGCGGTACTCGCCGGTCAGCGTGTCGATGGCGACTTCGCTGACCGCCGCGCCGTAGGCGAAGTAATAGAACGGCCGGCCGGTGAGGGTGGCTTTGTCGTAGTGGATCTTGGGCGTGCGGTAGAAGCCGTCGCTCCAGAGCTGGATGCGGTTGGCGTAGGCCGCGCCCACCACGTCTTCCCAGCGGCGTGTGCTCTTGTCGGTGATGACCTGGCCACTCTCGAAGCGCACCGCGCCCGCGCCGCAGCCGTCGAGACCGGCCACGAAGGCGGCGAGGTTGTCGCGCACGTGGCGCGCCGCGAACTGTGCCGCGCGGCCGTTCAGGTCGGTACCGCTGGAGGCCGCTGTGGCGCTGGCGTTGGGCACCTTGCTGGTGTCGCTCGCGGTGGCCAGCACGCGCTCGAACGGCACGCCGAGTTCGTCGGCCACGATCTGCGCCACCTTGGTGTTCAGGCCCTGGCCCATCTCGGTGCCGCCGTGGTTCACTTGCACACTGCCGTCGGTGTACACGTGCACCAGCGCGCCGGCCTGGTTGAACAGCGTGGCGGTGAAGCTGATGCCGAACTTGACCGGTGTGAGCGCGATGCCCTTCTTGATGACGGGGCTCTGCGCGTTCCAGGCTTCAATTTGTTCCCGGCGTTCGCGGTAGCCACTGGTGAGCACCAGGGTGTTGATCAGCGGGTCGAGGATGTTGTCTTCCACCTGCATCTGGTAGTGCGTGACGTTGCGCTCCGTGATGCCGTACAGGTTGCGCAGCCGCACGTCCAGCGGGTCCAGGCCCAGCGTTCGCGCGATGTCGCCCAGAATGCGCTCGATCACGATCACGCCCTGCGGGCCGCCGAAGCCGCGGAAGGCGGTGTGGCTCTGTGTGTTGGTCTTGCAGCGGTAGCTGGCCACGGCGACGTCTTCAAGGAAGTAGGCGTTGTCGGCGTGGAAGATGGCGCGGTCGGCCACCGGGCCGGAGAGGTCGGCGCTGAAACCGCAGTTGACCAGCATCTCCAGTTCCAGACCACACAGCAGGCCGCTGTCATCAAAACCCACGCGGTAGTGGTAGGCGAAGGGGTGGCGCTTGCCGGTGATCATGAAGTCGTCGTCGCGGTCCAGCCGCAGCTTGACCGGGCACTTCAGCTGGTTCGCGGCGATGGCGGCCCACACGGCCAGGTGGCCAGCCTGCGTCTCCTTGCCACCGAAGCCGCCGCCCATGCGCCGGCATTCGACCGTGACGGCGTTGTTGGCGATGCCCAGCGCATGCGAGACCCAGTGCTGCACCTCGCCGGGGTGCTGTGTGCTGGTGTAGACCCACCACTGGTTCTGCTCCAGCGGCAGCACGTAGGCGATCTGGCCTTCGAGGTAGAAGTGTTCCTGACCACCGACTTCGAAGCGGCCTTCGAGCTGGTGCGGTGCGCGCTTCAGGGCGGCACCCGCATCGCCGCGGCTCACCTGCACCGGTGGCAGCACATAACTTTCCAGCGCATGGGCTTCGTGCACATTGAGCACGGCGGGCAGGGGTTCGATGTCCAGCTTCACGAGCCGCGCGGCGCGGCGCGCGGTCATCACGTCGTCGGCCACCACCAGCGCGATCACCTGGCCGGTGAACATCACGGTGTCGAGTGCGAACACCGGCTCATCGTGCGCGAAGGCGGCGAGCGTGGTGTCGCCGGGGATGTCGCCGGCGTCGATCACGGCGCGCACACCGGGCAGGGCCAGCGCGGCGGAGGCGTCCAGCTTGCGC